>PMKB01000011.1 GCA_003157595.1 Solirubrobacterales bacterium | reverse complement strand
GGGGCGGGCAAGACGACGCTGCTTCGGATCGTCGCCGGAATCATCGCCCCTGACGATGGGAACGTGCGCGTCTGCGGCCTCGAGGCCCGCAGCTCTCGCCGCGACTACCAGCGTCAGCTTGGCCTGCTCACCGCGGGCAACTCCGGCCTCTACGCGCGGATGACCGTTCGCCAGCACCTCAGCTACTGGGCTCGCCTCGCACTTGTCCCCTCAGGCCAGCGAAGCGAGCTCGTCGAGGCGTCCATAGCACGCTTCGAGCTCGGAGCGCTAGCCCGGCGGCGTCTGGACCGCATGTCGATGGGCCAGCGCCAGCGCGTACGGATCGCGATGACCTTCCTGCACCGTCCGGCGCTAATTCTGCTCGACGAGCCCGCCAACAGCCTGGACGACGAGGGCTGCGCGGTGCTCGCGCGTGCGGTCGCGGAGCACCAGAGGACCGGAGGTTCTACGGTCTGGTGCTCGCCGAGCGGCGACGGGCCCGACACGCGGGTCGACCGCAAGCTGCGCCTCGTATCGGGCGAACTCGAGAGTCATGAGTAGCACGCGCCTCAACTGCGCTGCGGCCCTGGCGGTCGTGCATCGCGATCTCCAGGTCTTCCTAAGCTACCGCCTAAGACTTGTGTCGCAGGTGGTGTCCACGCTGTTCGGCGTGACAATCTTCTACTACGTCTCGCGGCTGGTGAGCGTGCGTGCATTCCCGACCCACAACGACTACTTCGCCTTCGTCATCATCGGCCTCGCAACGGTCGAGCTGCTCACCTCGGCTGTGCACACCGTTCCGGGCACGCTGCGCAACGAGCTCGTGGCCGGAACCTTCGAACGCACTGTCGCCTCGCCCTACGGTCCGCTCGGTGGAATAGTGGCGCTTTCGCTATTTCCGATGGTCCTCGCGGTCGTGACGGCGACGACAATGGTTGCCTTGGCGAGCGTGCTGTTCGGGCTGCCGCTCCACTGGCCGACCGTGCCACTGATTGTCCCGGTCGCATTGCTCGGCATGCTCGCGTTTCTTCCGCTCGCGCTGCTTGTGGCCGCCGCAGTGCTCATCGTCAAGCAGGCCGGGAACATCGCGGCGTTCTTGATCAGCGGACTCGCGCTCGCCAGCGGATCGATGTTCCCCGTCGCGATCCTGCCGGCGTCGGTGCGCTGGATCTCCGAAGTCCAGCCGCTCACACCAGCACTCGAACTGGCCCGTCACGAGCTGGTCGGAGCGGCCATGTCGGGGTCGGCGTGGGTTGCAGTCGCGAAGCTCGCCGGATTCGCAGTCGTCCTCATCCCCCTCTCGATTTTCGCGATCTCCAGTGCGCTCAAGGTCTGCCGGCATCGCGGAACGCTGATCGAGTACTGACGGTGACCGGCGAACGCCAAACGGCACCCGAGCTCGCGCGCCTTCCTGAGTCGGCCCGCCGCAGCTTGTGTGACGAGGCCGCGTCGCGCACAATGGACGACCTGTCGGCGCAGCCACCACTCTCCCCACGCAGCGTCGTCGAGGTCCCGGCGGACGTCGTATTTCGCGCGTTCGCGGAGGAGACGATCATGCTCAACTTGCTAACGGGCACCTATCACGGACTGAACCCGACGGCCAGCCGAATGCTCGAGGCCCTCCGCAACGGCGGGCTGATCGCGGATGCTGCAGCGGCGATCGCCGCGCNNGCACTACGACATGGACCCGGCGTCTGTGCAAGCGGACATCCTCACGCTCTGCGACGGCCTGATCGAACGAGGGCTGCTCGCCGTCAAGACGGACGCCCCAGGTTGACCAGCGCGAGTGCCAGCGAGCAGCGGCCGGCGATGAGCGCCACGGCTTCGGCCGCACTCACTCCCCTCACACTCGTCGGAAAGGCGCGGCTGGTCGCCGAGATCCTGGGCGCCTACGTGATCGTTCGCTGGCGCATGCGCGGGCCGGACATCCGCGTCGTCGTTGCGCAACTCCGGGGCGATCTTACTGGCGAGCGGCGCACGGATTTTCCGCTGACCAGGCGCCTCGCCAGAGCGGTAGTGCGGACGCTTCGCCTGCTCCCAACCGACAACCGATGCCTTGCGCGCTCGCTGGTCCTCGACCGGCTGCTGGCGCGGCGCTCGCTGGCGAGCGTCGTCGTGATTGCCGCCCACAGCGGACCGGACTTCGAAGCGCATGCGTGGGTCGAGCACGACGGCGTCCCGGTCCTGCCGCCGGAAACCGACGGCTATCAGCGACTGGTCGAGATCTGATCATTGCTGACGCCCGACCTGCGCAAGCGCGGATCGGGTTCTGTCAGCCTTCTATGTATCCGCCGTTTGGCCGGAAAATGGGTTTAGGTTTGGGGCCGCCGGGCCGAAACCTAACCTGTGGACACCGCCCGATCATCGGCGGTTGCCCGCGCCGTGATCACGATGCCACTCCCTCACCACACCCCCCCCATCGCGTTGGATGCCCGCCGCGCTCCTCGCGCGCCGGCCACCTCCCCCGTCAGGCAGCGGTCGTGCTCGTGACCGCGCGCGAACTGCCCGTTACCGCCTTGCCGGACATTGTGCGCGTACCACAACACGTCGTGTACCGCGACTTTGCCAGCGAGACGGTCGTGCTCAATCTCAACACCGGTCTCTACCACGGCCTCAACCCGACGGCCGGCCGCATGCTCAAGCTGCTGGATGAACTCGGCGACCTCGGCGCGGTAGCCGCGCAGCTGTCAAATGAGTACCGCCGCCCGCGAGCCCAGATCGCAGAGGACCTCGAGACACTCTGCCGCGACCTGCTCGCTCGCACGCTGATCGAGGCTGTGCCGGCAAACGGCACCGCCAGCTCTACGCGTCAGTGATGCGCCGCCCGGCGCGGGGCCCGACCGTCGCGCCGGCAGCTTCGGTTCGGGCCACGAATGCGGCTGTAGGCTTGCGCCGTTGATCGCTGTTAGTTTCGATCCGAGCGGGCGCACCGACGAGGCGCTACTGTCTCGTGCTCTCGCGCCGCTGGCGGCCGAGATCACCCGGCACGCCGCTCTTCGCCTCGCGCACGCCGGCCCTGTGACGGCTGCTGCGGCCGGTCCCGTGCGCTGCCTGCTGGAAGGCGAGCTGTTCAACCGCGCCGAGCTTTCCCGCGCGCTGGAGGTCAGCCCGCAGACGCCGGCCGCGGAACTTGTCGCCCTGGCCTTCGGCGCATGGGATCTGGCCATGTTCGCCCGCCTGCGCGGAACCTTTGCGATCGCGGTATGGGACGCGGAGCGCGGCCGCGGCGTCCTCGCCACGGATCACTTCGCGGTCAGGCCGTGGTACGTGGCTCGCGTGCAGGGAACACTGCTCGCCGCCACAAGCATGCGCGCGCTGCAGCAGATGCTCCCCGGCCGGCCGCAACCGGATCCGATCAGGGTCATCACGTGGCTGGCGGGAGCCTTTGTGCGGGGCGGACCGGAGACGTTCGCCACTGGCGTTGAACGCCTTGCCGGCGCCCACGCCATCCTGTTCGAGGATGGTCGTGCGACGACGCGGCGTTGGTGGCAGCCTGTTTACCGAGAACCTTTGAGCGCCCCGCGCGCCGAACTTGTCGAACACACACGTGCCGCGCTGGGCGAGGCAATGAGATCCCGGACCCCGTCCGGTGAGACCACAGGGGTCATGCTCAGCGGCGGCTTTGACTCGTCCGCGGTAGTTGGAGTGGCGGCAAGCGAGACCGAATCGCCCGGGCGGCTGAGAACGTACTCCGCGGTGTTTCCCAATGACGCAGAGGTCGATGAGTCCTCGCGCGTTCGAGATCTCGTCACAGCACGGGGCCTGGCCAGCGATCTCATCGCCGTGCGGCCCGTCGGGATCTTTCGAC
The DNA here is from genome assembly GCA_003157595.1 of Solirubrobacterales bacterium. Lineage (GTDB taxonomy): Bacteria > Actinomycetota > Thermoleophilia > Solirubrobacterales > Solirubrobacteraceae > Palsa-513. The sequence continues at coordinate 10,092 of PMKB01000011.1, read as the reverse complement.
TGGCCCTTGAGCACCAGCGCGATTGGGGGATTCCTCCGCTCGGCCCCGGCTATCTGCTCGAACGCCCCCTGCTCGAACGAGCAAAGCAGGACGGAGCGCAAGGGATCCTCGATGGTCAGGGCGGCGACGAGCTCTTCGGCTTCAGCCCCTATCTGATCGCTGACCGAGTTCGCCGCGGTCACTTTCGCGCTGCGCTGCAACTGCTCGCCAGCCTTCCGGACCAGGTCGGGCTACCACCTCGAGGCGCTCTCGCCGATTGTGTGCGCGAGTACGCGGTGCGTCCGCTACTGCCGAAGCGGATCGAGCGAGCGCTGCGACTACGCGGCGACCCGACTCGCCACATGCCGGCCTGGCTGCGCCGCGACCAAATAAATCTGTTCTTACAGACGGAGGATCACCTGGCTTGGAAGCAGGACGGCGACGGGCCTCTGTGGTGGCGCTATCGCGCTCATATCCTGACGGCGGAACGCGGTGGGCTCTCGGAGTACATCGGGCACCGCGGTCGAGATCTTGGCCTGCAAATGCGCCCACCGCTCCTCGATGTCGACCTCGTAGATCTGTCGCTGCAACTGCCTCCCGAGCTTGCCTATGGCGGCATCAACCGATCCTTTGCGCGCGACAGCGTCGCGGGCGACCTACCCGACAGCGTGCGGCTGGCGGCAACCAAGAGCAACCTTCAGACGTTTCACCATCGAACCCTGAGCGGACACGATCTCGCGCCGATCCGCCTGCTGCTGGAGGACCCCGACGCAAGGATCTACCAGTACGTTGATCGCAGCTGGATGCTCAAGCGCCTACAGGCCCCTCCGGCGGTCGGACAGGCCGGCTGGACGTATTGGGGACTAGCGACGTGGGTCAGCATTACGGCCGAGATCGCGCTTCGCTCGCTCGAGGACCCCGAATTCGCCCAGAGCTTCATCGACGCACACGAACCGCCAGGCGTTGACTACGCCGAGGTGGATTTGGCGGCGGCTGGGTCTGAGCGCGGCTGACACGGCCCTGTTCAGCCTTTTTTCAGCCTTAGCGGGCTAGCGTCGGCTGTATATTGGTCGCCCAAGCAGGGAAATAGCTTGGGCTCACGAGAATCCACGAAGGAGTAGAACATGGACAAGATCAATGAGACCCACGAGGGTCGGCCGAGCGAGTACACCGCGCCGACCATCGTCGACTACGGCACGTTGGTCGAACTCACAGCGCGCAACGGGGGGAGCAATCTCTCTGACACGCCTGTCGGCGGCGTGATCGCCCCCGGGACCACTGGGCGCCTTTCGTAGCCGGCCGGCTTCCCGGGCCCCTTTTCAGCGGGGCTTCCGGGAGCCGGCTTCGTAGAGGTGGCGCGCGACCGCGTATCGCGGGATACTTGCGCGGTGAGCGAACTCGACGCACCGCTCATCGCGGTTCGCGTCCATATCAAGGATGCCGACCTGCGCTCCAGCGTCGAGAAGCGCCTGAGCAGCGGCGGAACGTCGATCCTTGCATCTGGCACCGGTGGCGGCAGCCAGCGCCGGCGGGCCGTGCTCGTGTGTGATGCCTCGTGGCTCACCCGCGGTTCAGCGCGGGGACGCCGCGGTGAACCAAGCGTCGCACTTGTCCCCGGAGACGATGGGGCCGAGGCGCGGCGGGCGCTCGCCGCCGGCGCCATGGGCATCGTCTTCGCACAGGAACTGACCGCGCTAGCGGCGACCGTGGCAGCTGTCGCCGAAGGCCAAATCGTCATCCCCCGGTCGCTCCGCGCGGCGGTCGCCAAGCCCGTCCTCACCACACGCGAGAAGCAGATCTTGGCCTTGGTGGTAATCGGTCTGAGCAACCGCGAAATCGCCGACCAGCTCTTTCTCGCCGAGAGCACGGTCAAGAGCCACCTGTTCTCCGCCTTTCGCCGCCTCGGCGTGCGGACACGCAAGGAAGCCGCAGCGCTGATCCTCGACGGCCAGCAGGGTCTCGGCACGGGGATCCTGACGATCACGCGGTAGAGCCAGGACACGTTCACCCCGGCGACCAGAAGGTCTGGAAGTACCGCTCGGCGAGGTGCTGGGAAGTTAGCTGCTATGGCCCAGCAGCAACCGCGTGTGGGCCATGAGCGCCGTCGCCACAGCCGCGGCCGAGCCGCGCAGTGGAGCCCGAATGCGGTAGATCTGACCTGCCGTGGCCATCCGTCCGCAAAGATCGAGATGCCCGGCGAGACGCTCGTCGGTGCCGAGGTGCGGAATGAAGGCGCTCGCGAGGAGAGTCGCGATTCCCGACCCATCGAGGCTCTCTATACCGATGTCCCCGAACTGGGCGTCGCGCTCCAATAGGTAGAGGGCGATCAGCGGCAGGCTCGTCTCCGTGAGCGGCGGTCGCAGATGCTGCTTGTCGCTGTCGCCCAAGAGGGGGCCTAGACGCTCGCGCCGGCTTGGCTCGACTGCGCGGACCTCGTGCTCTTCGATGTTGGCGAAGCCCGGGCCCGCAAAGGCGATCACGGCTTCATCAATCACCTCCATCGCGAGCACATCATCGGTGAAAAACTCGGCGCCTTGGGCGATCAGATGGGTCGCGGTCGAGCTCTTCCCGGTGCCAGACGGCGCCGACACTCCCACCGCACGGTCCCCGATCCGAACCGCGCTCGCGTGGAAGAGTCCAAGGCCCTGGAGAGCCGCCGCGATGGGGAGGGTCTGGGCGAACAACAGCCGCTGCCAGAACCAGTCGGGATCTCGAGGCTCGGGAAGGAACACCTCCGTGCCATCAACGCTTACGAGGTGGACTCCGATCTCGGGCGCATCGACGCGGAAGCCGATCAAAGGGTCGTGGTCGACGGCGAGGACCAGCGCCCCGTCCGGCGTGCGCCTCTCGACGATCCGAGGCGCCTGCCGGGTTTGCCAGCGCTCAGCTATGGCGCCCTCTCCCACAACTCTCAACGCCACCGTTCGGCCCGAATCCGCCAAAGGTGGATTGGGCGAGCCCGGTAGTGCAGGCATACCGCTGACGCGTAGCCCGAACATGTAGACGACGCCGTCGCCAGCGGCCTTCGCCCGGCGCGTCCGAGCTTGGGGAGCCGGAGCCACGCGATGCCGAGGCCGCCGCGCTGGCGAACTCATCGACCTGAGCTGGCCCTGCGCACCCGCCACCGGGCGAACATGCCGCGCGGCGCGTTGAGAAGCAGCCAGATCGCACGCCACACGTAGGCCGCGGCGAGTCCTATAAGCCCGCGGCGCGCGAGCGGCGTCCACGATCGCATGAAACGCGGCGCGGGGAAGAACTCTCGGGCGATGATCGCAATCCGCTCGCTGTGCCCGAGTTTCGTCGAGAGCAGTACGTCGATTCCTTCGGCCGTCTGGATGTGCTGCCGGCGCAGTTCGTATCGCGTTGCTCGCACGTTCTCGATCCCGAGGCGGTGAGCGAGCTCGACACCCTCTGGCAACCGTCGCAATCCACTCGCGAAAGCCGGTACGCCGTCAAACGCCCGCGCTTGCTCGAGCGCCTGCCACCACAGTCGCTCGTCGGCTCTCTGGATCGCGCGTCGGAGATCCTCGACCGGCTTGTCCTCGCCGAAATGGTGCGCAGCGTGTAGCCCCACATTGAGGAGCAATGCAGCCCGACCCGAGACGCGCAACTCGGAGCCGCCGATGACCTGGCGCTCGGAGGTGGCCATCAGAGTAGAGGCGACCAGGTCGGGGCTTCCATCAAGCCCGTGCAGAGTGCGATGCAGGTCAACGTTCTGTTCACCTCTAAGGAACTCGGTCGCAGCCGTGGACTCGATCGGCGGGTGAGTTGTCGGGTGGACAAACTCGCTGAAACCGAGCCGCCCGAGCACGTCGAGTGCCGCACGCCAATCGCCGGGCGAGATCAGCAGATCCGAGTCCCCGTAGGGGCGCACCTCGCCTGGATAGAGCCAGTCGGCGAGCACCGGCCCCTTCAGCACTACCGACCCAACGCCGTCGGCCGCGAGAGCGCCGGCGACCTCCGCCGTGACCTGATCCACCATAAGATTGTGCGCCACCCAAAGGCGGAGTGTCGGCGTCAGGCCCTCGGCGTTCACGTCGTCCGTTTGCTCTCGTGCCACGCGAGCGGCAACCCGCTTAGATCGATTGTCATCGTCTCATGATGACCGACGGTGCAGACCGCCTCAACCCGCCGGTCAGCGCCACCGATGAAACTGCGGACGAGGCGGCCAGCCGATACGCCCGATCCGGGCGTATCCTGCATAACGCTCCATGCGTTCTGCGCATCCCACGGCGCGATGCGAACCGCGCGGAAGACTCTGGCAGGGGACGCCGGCTCGGGTCCCTGGACGCGGGACAGCTGCCGGCGTATTCAGCCTGTTAGCTGGTGGCCGAGGCCTACAGTCACGCTGCCCGTGATGACGGGCAAGCCATGGCGAGCCGCGAGCGACGGCCGCAAGATTCGCGTGGTGTACCTCGGGCATGTCGCACAGCTGTCCGGCGGAGAGATCGCGCTGCTGCGGCTGATCGACGCTGTCGGCGAAGAAGTCGACGCCCACGTGATCCTGGCCGAGCAGGGCCCACTGGTCGACCGTCTGCGGGCGGCCGGCGTCTCGGTCGAGGTGCTGGCGATGCGGGAGCGCACACGGAATATGCGCAAGGATCACGTGCGCCCTGGGCGCTTGCCGATTTCAGCGTTCGTAGACACAGCGACCTACGTCGTCCGCCTCGCGAGTCGCCTGCGCGGGATCCACCCGGACCTGGTCCACACGAACACCCTGAAGTCCGGGATCTATGGGTCCATCGCCGCCCGTCTCGCTCGCGTGCCAGTCGTTTGGCACGTGCGGGACCGCATTGCGTCCGACTACCTAAGGCGTCCCGCCGTCCTCTTGATCCGGGGGCTGATCGCCACCCTCCCCGCAGGCGTTATAGCCAACTCGGAAGCTACGAGGGCGACGCTCTGGCGCACGCGCGGAGACACAAGGGTCGTGTACTCGCTCGTCCGCGATCCCGTCAGCTGGCAACCGGGCCGCCAGTACCCCGCTCGCGACGGGCGCTTCGTGGTCGGCATGGTCGGGCGTATCGCACCGTGGAAGGGGCAGGACGTGTTCCTCAAAGCGTTCACGCGGGCCTTCGGCGCCGGTGAAGAGGGCGCACTGATCGTCGGCAGCGCGATGTTCGGCGAGGACGAGGTGAGGTTCGGGGACGCACTACATCAGCTAGCAGGAGCGCTCGCGATCGCCGATCGTGTCGAGTTCGCCGGCTTTCGAGAGGATGTGTGGGCCGAGTTGGCCCGCATGAACATGCTCGTGCACGCTTCTGTCACGCCCGAACCATTCGGGCAGGTGATCGTCGAAGCGATGCTCGCCGGTGTGCCTGTCATCGCCTGTGCTGGTGGCGGCCCGAGTGAGATCATCACCGACGGCGTGGATGGGCTTCTGTATCCCGCCGGTGATGTCGTGGCCCTCGCCGACGCCATGCAGCGGGTTCGCCGAGACGAAGACCTCCGCGAGCGCTTGCGCAACAACGGTCGCACCCGAGCCGAACAGTTCTCGCCGCGGGCCTCCGCGTCTAGCGTGATGGCGCTCTATGAGGAAGTCCTTCGGCGTTGAAACGCGACGCGTAACGACGACTGGAGACAGCTCAGGCGGCGGACGCTGAGGGTCCGCCGCAGGTTTGGGCGGCCCAGAACCGATGGGCGAACCAGGTTGTGTCAGACCGAGCGCTCGCTCTCGAGCTCACCTGGGAAATCGAGAAGTCGGACGACTCGAGCCGGCACGCCTACGCACACCGAGCGCGCCGGCAGTTCGCCTCGCACAACCGCATTTGCGCCCACCACCGCACCATCGCCGATCCGCGCACCGGCGAGCACAGTCACCTTGGAGCCGATCCAAACATCGGCTCCAATCACGACCGGATGCACAGTCATCTCACCAGACGTTGGCGGCACCCCGACGGTGTGGTCGTGGTCGCGGACCGAGACTAGCTCCGCCAGATGCGTGCCTGGGCCGATCTCGATCGAAGTTCGTGCGGCAAGCGTGCAATGGTGTCCAACAAACGCTCCGGCCCCGAGGTCGATCACGCCGGAGCCGTAGACCGCGATCGTCGTGGCGTCGTCGACCTGACAGCGCGCACCAAGAACCAGGCGAGACTTTGGCTCGAGGATGAGGCGACAGCCGGCGCCGACCTGCACGCCCGTACCGGCCTCGACGCCGCGATGGATCAGGCGCCACCAAGACGCCCGAAGAGCCGCCTTAGTGCGACGCAGACGCGTCTGGACTCGGTGCAGGATCATCGTCGCCGATCGACGATGCGGCCACGCCCGCGGACAAGTGAGGCCGGGATCGCGCATCTCGGCCGTGGCTCCATGATGGCTTTCTAGCACCTCACTGACATGCGCGAGCGACTGCGTGTGGGGTTCCATCGCGCGGTGGGCGCGCGCACGCAAGCAACTTGTGATGGCTGAACGTGCCCACGACGTGCGGCTGGTCGTTCAGCCGAGGTCCGCCTTGGCCTTGACGCGCCGTGAAAAGACCGTCCGTACGGAACCTATGGCCGCCGCGACGCAAGCTCGGCCGCGGCATCGATGGCGGTCGCGAGGGCCCGCGCGACGCCGCCCCCATTACGCAGGACGGGAAGTGCAAACGGCCGGTCTCCGCCTGAGGTAGGCGCAGTCGGTCCGAACTCGGCTCGAGCAGCGGCTCGTCGCCGCCTCGGCGACCCCCGTCGCTCCAGCCGAGCGCGCCGGTGACCAAGCACAGTCTGATAGAGAGCCGCTTGGCGGACAGCGACGGCGTGCCAGGTGCGGGTCGCCGCGAGGCGCCGCCCGGCGTCGCGGCGACGGTCAAAATCCTCACGATTCGAAACGATGCGCACGACACCTTCGACCAAGCGGTCCAGATCACCAATCGGGACAACCAGCGCCGCATCGCCGGCGACCTCCGGGATCGCGCCGCAAGCGTAGCCCGCGACGACGGCACCGCTAGCCTGAGCCTCGACGATGACACGGCCGAACTGCTCCACCCATGTTTGGGTCGCACGACTGGGTATCAGCACGACGTGCGCCGCCTTGTAGGCCGACGCAAGATCCGGGCCTGTCAGCCAACCAGTGAAGTCGACGCGATCCGCGACACCCAAAGCCGACGCCACCCTTCGGGCCAACACGGCTTCCGGCCCCTCGCCGCAGACCACGAGACGTGCCGGCCGATCAGCGTTCACTCGCGCGAGGACGCGTATTGCGTGGTCCACTCCCTTCTCCGGAACGAGCCGCCCGACAAGCATGAGCACGATTTCCTCGGCGTCCAGGGACTGTGTCCCGGGCTCATAGACGGCGTCGTCGTAGCCGAGCGGCAACACCTCGATTACTCCGCCGAATCCCTTGCCTCGGAGCACGGAGGCCGCTTGGTGGCTGCATGGATAAAAGGCGTCGACGCGCTGGTAAGCGGCGTGCTCGTAGTGTGAGAACGGGGGCGGGTAGCGCTTGTCGATGTTCTGGGCTGCGTACATCACGACGGGCAAAGCCCCGGCTGCCGCGCCGAGCCACTGCCGCGCAACGGCGCTGAACGGCTCTTCGTGAATGTCGAGCACGTCCGGCTGAGTGTCGGCGATCAGCCGCCGCACCGACGCCTCGTCCAGGTGGACGTGCCGATTCACATCGCCAGCCCGCCGGACGGGAAGCTCTACGAGAGAGAACGGGCCCGGCGAAAGCACCCGCTCGCCTCCCGCGTCGGGCCACTGACTGGGCGCCGCGAGCGTGACGTCAACACCAGCGGAAACAAGCGCACGCTCGCGCGCGCGATGTTGAAGGTCTCTCGCACCGTGATAGACACGTAGAACCCGGATCGTCATCTCCGCCAAGAGGCCTGCACTCGACTACACAAGATACGCGTCGCGTCGACCCAGCGACAGGTACCGACGCCTGCAACGGCAGCGTGCCGCCGCGGCGGACCCGCTCGCTCGACCCGTGCGACAGGCCACGATTGACGTCACGCGGCGCAACAACGGTGAACGACGAGATATGCGAACGTGAGGGCATGCGGATCGCGCTTCTTCCCAGTGCTTACGCGCCGGCCGTCGGCGGCGTCGAGGAATTGACCTCACGGCTCGCGTGTCGGCTCCTGGACTCCGGTGACGACGTCGAAGTCTGGACGATCCGGCATCCGCCAGCGCTACCGGAGGATCAGGAACTGGACCGCGTGCGAGTCCGGCGCTTTCTGTTGCCCATGCCGCGGATGTCGGCGCGCGCACTGCTGAGCTTCCCTTGGGACTCGAGACGAGCGTTGGCGAAACTCGTAGCCGCCGCGGAGGAATTCCGTCCAGACGTCATCCACGTCCAGTGCTTTAGCGCGAACGGAGCTTACGCGACGCCGCTCGCGAATCACCTTCGGGTACCGCTCGTAGTGACGCTCCAAGGCGAAACGGTGATGGACGACACCGACATCTACGACCGCTCGCTCGCGCTGCGCCTCGCGCTAAGGCGCGCGGGCCGCAAAGCCGCGGCGGTCACTGCTTGCTCGCGCTTCGTCCTCCAAGACGCCGAGCGACGCTTCGGTCTCGCACCGGGACGGGGTCGCGTAATCCCAAACGGTGTCGAACTCAACGAGGGCGCCGCTGCGGAGCCGCTCAGTCTGCCCTTCGAGCGCTTCGTACTCGGGGTCGGCCGCGTCGTGGAGAAGAAGGGCTTTGATCTGCTCCTTAAGGCCTTCGAGCGGATCGCGCCTCTGCATCCGGACCTCGGTCTCGTGATCGGCGGAAACGGGCCGGCGCGCGACCAGCTCGTAGCCGCGGCCGCATCTGCCGGTCTGGCCGACCGCGTGGCGTTCCCCGGGACGCTCTCCCGAGGCCAAGTCGCCTGGGCGCTGGACGCTGCAGCCGTCTTCGTCCTACCCTCGCGAGTTGAACCGTTTGGCATCGTCGTCATCGAGGCACTTCGGGCAGGATGCCCGACGATCGTCTCGAACCACGGCGGAGCTACGGAAATCGTTCGCGACGGCGTCGATGGAATCGTGGCCGATCCGTACGACACTGGTGCGCTTGCGACGGCGATCCAGTCCCTTCTCACCGATGAGCTCCTAGCCAAGCGCATCGGACTCGCCGGGCGCACCCGTGCTGTCGACTTCGCTTGGGCTGAGGTCGCGCACCGCTACCGAGAGCTTTACTCCCACGTAACACCCTGAGCGACGGCCCAGCGGCTCACGACACCTGAACCCATCGGTGATCTAGACGTAATGCGGCACGGTGTCCTTCTCCGCGATCAGCGCCGCGAGAAACGCTGCAGAATAGGCAAGGTCGTATTCGCGCTCCGCGATGGCATCTTCTTTAGGCGAGTTGGCCAGCCTGTAGCCCGCCACCCGCAGATCGGCGCGCCATTTGCGCACACGGAGTAGGTCGAGATCTGTGTGTAGCCAGTGATGCCAGACATAGGCGTGGCTCTTGCCGTTGCCTACCGCAAGATCAAGCATCGCTGCCCTGGTGAGCCGGCTCGGATCAAGGTGGTGTTCGACTGGAGGGCCGTCGCAGCCCCGAATCTTCCATCCTCCGTCCTTGAGTCTCAGGTTGAAGAGCACATCGTCGGCAAAACCCCTAGCTCCAGGACCCAGGGACTCGTCGAAGCCGATGCTTCGTGCTACTCCTACACGAGCCGCCATATTGGCTCCGACCATCCCCGGCAAATCTCCACTTACATCAGTCAACTCCGCAAGGACCTCACGCAGCTTTGGCGTAAGCCATGACCTCGCGAGGTCGTTGGCCAACACCACCCTTCCGGCGACCGCATCACATTGCCCGTCCAGAATGGGCGCCGCCATGTCGTGAATCCATGATCGTGGAACATGAACATCGTCGTCCGTGAAAAGGACCACTTGCCCTTGTAGCTGCATCAGTGCCCTGTTTAGTGCCCCTGATTTTCCGGGCCGCAGATCGTAAACCATGCGCAAATAGTCATGGCGGGCAGACAGCTCGGCCAGGAGGTCCGGAGTTACGTCCTCCGAACCGTTGTCGATTACGACTACCTCGATCTGCCCATCCCACCCTTGCACGGCATTGCCGACGGTGGCGAGCGATTGGCGAAGGCGGCTCGCTCGATTACGAGTGCATATCAATACGCTGACCATCGGCATCCCAAGATTCGCGTTTGTGCGCGCCGAACTCCGACCGTGCACCACGTGGACGCGAC
>PMKB01000271.1 GCA_003157595.1 Solirubrobacterales bacterium | reverse complement strand
CCCTTTATGCGACAGCCTCACGCGAAAGGGACAACCCGTGCTCAGGCTCGTGATGAGCGGATAGCCTGCTTTAGTCGTTACCGAGGTCCTCCGAACCATGCGACGCGCACCGTCTCGACCGGGCCCGGCGTGTACGACGTGCCGTTCCAGATCGCGCTGTCGAATGTCCACGGCTGCGTCGCCTGGTGCAAGCCGCGCAGCAGCACGAGATGGAACGTTGACCCGCAGAAGTAGTCCACGACACGGCCCCGGTACGCGCGGCGGGCGCCCTGCGCGGCTAGGCAGTTCTCGCCATTCGCGAGACGGACACCCCAGGGGAAGGCGGTGCTGTGCGGCACCGATTGTGTTGACGCTGGCAGCGGCGTCGTCGAGTCGACCTGCACGACGATCCGCGACCACGGCCACGGCATGCACAGGACCGCGCGGTGATGCTCATCGGGGATGTTCGCTGCCCAGCAGGGATCGAGGGCCGAGTTGTCGTCGTTGACGCACCGGTACACGGGGCCAGGTACTGAATCCGACCCCGGCTCGCAGGTGCCCTTTGTGGAGACGAGGACGATGTCACTCGCGAGCGCCTTCCCTGACGCCTCCACCGGAGCGACGTAGACGACCTTCGTCGGGGTTGGCGCGGCGGAGCCGGTCGCCGCCACGGACAGCAGTCCGACCGCGAGCGCGACAGGGAACAGACGGAGCGACCACCGCATGCAGCGATTGTGTCACGGGCTGAAAAACCGAACCATCAGGCGCTCCCCCTTTGCGCGACCAGCAGGCGCGCGTGCCCGTCCATGTGATGTGACGTAATCGCTCTGGCCGTCAAACCCCGGAACGCGTCGCGGTTCCTCTCGGACGGCGTTCGGCGACGGCAGAACGCGTCCGGTGTGATATCGGTCCGTTAGGCGGCTGCGTGTCCATGGCCGCGATTTGACAAACCGAAGCCGAGGGAGGCGCAATGGACGAGTTCGAAATCGTCATGACGATCGACCGGCCGGCCGAGGACGTGTTCGCCGCGTTGCAGGATCTCGACAAGATCCCGCACTGGAATACGTCGCTTAGCGAAGTGCGCAAGACGAGCGACGGCCCACTGGCCGCCGGGAGCACGCTGGTCTACGTTGGCAGATTCCTCGGGCGCAGCTACGAATCGCCATCGGAGTACAGCGAGTTCGTCGCCGACAAGAGTTACGTCAGCAGGACCACGTCCGGGCCGTTCGAGCTCGAAGTCACGACGACGCTGGACCGCGTCGACGATGCCACCAAGCTCACGCTCAGAGCGCGCGGCGAGAGCCGCGGCTTCTTCAAAGTCGCCGAGCCGGTCGTAGTCCGGCTCACCAAACGGACGTTCGAGAACGCCTACGAAAACCTCAAGACGCTGCTCGAGGAGGACGCACTCTAGGGTCCGGCGACCGTCGGGATGGGCACGCGCAGCGCAGTCGCCTTTGGGAAGGGAACAATTTCCGGCGTTGTCCCTTCGCGCGATGAGCAGCCGCGCTATTTGCCGAGTTGGCGTGAGGTGGGGCTAAGCTGGGCGCGGCGGATGCTGGCCCCTTTTCACCTCCGGATTCTCGTCGCGGCGTCGCTGCTGGCGACCGCCGCCGTTGTCGCCGCGTGCGGGCAGGCGACGTCCGGGCGCGCGCTGACGGTCGGCTCGCTGAAGGCGCTGCACCGCTCGCGGACGTCGCATGTTGCGATCATCGTGATGGAGAACGAAGAGGCCTCCGGGGTCATCAGGAACTCGGCCGCGCCTTACATCAACAGCCTCGCGCGCCGCTACGGTCTCGCCACGGCGAGCTATGCAATCACGCACCCGTCGCTGCCCAACTACCTCGCGCTCACCAGCGGATCCACGCAAGGCTTTACCTCCGATTGCACGACCTGCCAGGTCTCGGCTTCCAATCTCGTGGACCAGTTGGAGGCGGCGCACGTGTCCTGGCGAGCGTACCTGGAGGACTACCCTGGCCAGTGCTTCGCCGGGGCTGGCGCCGGCGAGTACGCGAAGAAGCATGCTCCGTTCCTCTATTACGACGATGTGGTTCGCTCGCCGAGCCGCTGCCGCAACGTCGTGGGCTTCGGTGCGCTCGCCTTCGACCTGCGCCATGGGCAGCTGCCGCGGTTCATTTGGATCACGCCCAACCTTTGCGACGACATGCACGACTGCAGCGTCGCGACCGGCGACCGCTTCCTGGCGCGCACGGTGCCCCCACTGCTGCGCGAGCTTGGGCCGCACGGGTTCCTGATCCTCACCTGGGACGAGGGCAACGCCAGCTCCACCGCGGGCTGCTGCTCCGGAGCAGCCGCGGGCGGAAACATCGCGACGGTCGTCGCCGGCCCCGGCGCGCGCCGCGGCGCGCGGACCGCGAAGCCGGTGGACCACTACGGCGTGCTCGCGACGATCGAGGAGGCGCTCGCCCTGCCGCGTCTGGGCGCCGCCGCGAACGGCGCGAACGGCAACCTACAGCCGCTGCTCTCAACCCCGCTCCCACTGCCCTGAGCCGTGCCTCCGCCAGCGCGCGTTGTCGCTACGCGCGAAAAGCAGTCGCGGATCGGCGGGCGATACGTGGACGGCTGGGTCATGTTTCCGACGGCGTGGGCGCGGAACGAAGGCGACTGACCGAGCAGTGACTGTGCGCTCAGTGTCGATCGGTCACGACGAAGTTCGCGTGACCGACGTCGAGTTCCTGCGTGGCAAACTCCGGGCACGGCGGTGGTGGCTGCCCTGGAGTCGGTGCGGGACAGTACGGTCCACGCTGCAGGAAGACCGTCAGCGTGTAGCGGCCGGTGCACCATCCGGCCGCCGGCCCAGTAAGCGGGATGCGAACGACCTGGTTAGCGGATCCCGAGTCGATGTTCGGCGGCGTAGCCGGCAAACATCGTCGTGCGACGAGCTTTCGTGCGGCGCTCAGTTGCAGCCGGTAGTTGGTGGCCAGCACGCCCGAATGACCGGGAGCGTCGGCAAGCGTGAGGCTCGCGGTGAAACGGGTGTGCGCGCGGCCCGTGCGGGGGAGCACAGACGGATGGGTCTGCTCGGCCGCGGTACCGCTGGGCGGGCCGGCAAGCGCTGGCGTGGTGGATGTCGCGGTGACGGTCGTCCCCGGTCCGACTGTGCCCGTCCCCGACGAGCCAACACCCGGCCTGCTCTGCGCGAGCGCGACCGCGCCGCCCGCGCCGACTCCCGCGGCTAAGACGCCGAGCACGAACCCTCTTGACGCCGCTCGCATCTCCTGACCGTAGCCCAACAGCGGCCTGCACCACGGCTGGCCTGCTGGTCGCCGCGATCGGCCGACCCGATTCCAGACCGGGACCGACACGCGCGAGCCACGGGTGTCGCTCAGCGCGAGACGCGACACGCGACACGCCATCGCCCTGAACACCCGCCGACGCGCGGCCACGGCGTAGGCTTCGGGACATGCGTGTCCGGCGTGCTCTGGTCGCGGTTTTGCTGCTCGCCGCGGTCGAGCTCGGACAGGAGGTGACCGCGCTCGCGAGCACTCGTCCGAGCGCAGATTTGGGAGCCGACGGGATCGGGGCAGTCCGGTTCGGGTTGACGAAGGCCCGGGCGGTTGACGAGCTAAGCGCCCGTTTCGGAACGCCGACGTGGCGAGGCGTCAACACCGGCTGCGGACCGCGCTGGACCGAAGTCGAGTGGAACGACCTTGCCGCCGAGTTCCGCCTGGACAAGTTCTCCGGCTACCGCTATGCCTCGGCAAACGATCTTCACAACGATCTCGGCTCCCCACGCAAGCCGACGAAGCACGGCGTTCCCAGGCTGGCTACGGCAGGCGGACTCTCGCTTGGGAGCACGCTTGCCCAGGTCCGCTCCGCCTATCCGCTCCTGCGGTTTGCAGGGACCGACAGACACAAGACGCCGGACGGCATCGTGTTCGTGGACCACGCCGAGCATAGTCCGGCGCCGTTGTCGAGCCGGATAATTGAGATCAAGACGTTCGGAACCTGCGGCGACTTCTAAGCAGCGAGCGTTGTCGCATCGCGCGATCAGCGACAGCGCTGAGTTTACGCGAAGCGGCACGCTGGGCTTCTACCGCCGAGTGGCTCCGGCCGCGCGTGGTAGACAACGCAGCGGGAACGTTCAAGCAAGAAATCCGGCGCGCCGATGGGGTGAGTGTGGGCCGCCCGAGACATCGCCTTCGCGGTCTGGCCGGCGCTGTGTGCGGGGTCGGGATCGCTCTGCTGTTGGTGTCCGTGTCGGCAGGGGCGTCGCGTGCAGCAAGCACCGCCAGCCGGGGTGTATCGCTAGTCACGCCCGTCGCCGCGCAAGCCGAGCTGCGTCCGATGTGGTACGAGCGCGAGCAGGCGCGCAGTGCCGGCGACATCGCGGCTCTCGATCAGCTCGACACTGGGGCTGCACGCGACCGCGACATCGGGTACATCCTCTACACCCGGGGCAGTGGTCTGGCGAATCCATGGCCAGGCGTCCGCTCGGCCCGTCCGTCGTCGTTGTGCCCTACCAGACGCGGTACCCGATCTCGTTCCTCGCTTTCGTCGAAACCACCGGGGAGTTCGCGCCCCTGTCGGGACCCGCGTCGCACATCGGGTTTCTCACCGTCATGCTCGTACTCGTGAAGGCATCACACTCGGCGCCATGGCGAGTGGCGATCGAGGCCCACTACGGTGGCGGCTTCGGGTTCGTTCCACCAGCGGTCGGCACGTACGCTCCACCGATCAGTGCCTCAGAGACATGGGTCTCGTCGCGGACAGCACTTCAAGACCTCGCGCGCCTGTACCAGCAAGAGGTCGAGCACGGCATCGCCTCGGCAATGTCCGCGGCCCCAGGGCTGTTCGAGGCCGGGCCGTGGACGACCGGCGCGAACTCTGCGCTCGCAAACGATGGCATGAACGGCCCGTTTCACGACCGGGAATTCGTCGACACTAGTAGGTACAGCCTCGACCCTGCCAGTGACGGCATCTATCAATTCAGCGCGCCCGGCCAAACCAACATCGTCTGCGGCGCAATACGAATACACGGAACCGTAACGCCTGCCAGCTCGCACGAAGTAATCCTGCAAACCGCTAACCGGAGAAACTGGGGCGGCTGGCTTCCACCGGGCGAATACTCGGCCCTCCAGCCATCGGGGCTAAACCAGGTGTGCCTCGGCATCTACGCCCCAAGCAACCAGGGAAACATCGCTGTGATCGGTGGGGAGTCCGGCTTGGACGAGTGGACACTCACCGGAACACGCACGCCAGGCTAGCCCGCCGGCCCGTAGCACACGGCGCCTGACAGAGGCAAGCACCGCTGTCGCAACGCGCGAGAAGGAGCACTCGAGCGACGCTCGCTTCGGCGCGCGATTGCGGGCGTCCGTTCCGGTCGGCCCAGCGCGCTCGCGCTTCGTCCAACGCGAGCGTGTTGAGCGAGGCTAAGCAAACGCTCGCAATTCGGGCACTGCGACAGTCTCGATCGCATCGGGCGAGACGGCTGCCTTGGTTGCAGTCGACAACGTCGTCGGCGGTGCGGTCGCGTGACGTCAGGCGGCGGACCGGCCGCCTTCGGCGCTTCCTATCCGATGTTCGCGGGCCGCGTGCCGGGCGTTGGCCTTTTCGTTCAGCGTCATCGCTCCGGGGTGATCGGCCCCCGGCCATGGCGTGAGCAACAGCAGTAGCCGTGCGTCGGATCGCGCGTGGACGGCATGACGCTCGTTTGGCGCGAACTCCAGGAGCAGGCCCACGCCACCGCTCACGCGCTCCGCGCTGGCTGTGTCGATGTCGACCTCGCCGTCCAGCACGAGCACCCACGCTCTCTCGTGGACCTGGTGATCGTCAAGGCTCTCGCCTGCCGGAATCATCAGGGCGATCACGCGAGCGTCGTCGGTCGAGGCGAGGATCTCCGGTGCGTGCGCTTGTAGGTCCAGATCGACGATCGACCAGCTCTTCATACGACCTCCTTGCTTTAGGTGCCGACGGGCGAACAGCGACGAGAGTAGCCGCACCGTCGCATGCGCGTGCCTGCGGCCGAATCTGCGCGCCTCCTCGTCTCGCTCGGCCGGCGGGACGCTATCCCGTTGGGGGCCCGGCTCGAGGGCGATCCGCCGGGAGCTGGGTGGTTCGGGGTGTCGGAGGTACGCTGATCGTTGTGCTGCGTGATGTCGACCCGATGCGATTGCGGGGCCGCCGGCCCCCGGCTGTGGCGGGGGTCGTGGCGACGGTTCTGTTGGTGGCTGTTTGCACGGTCTTGGTGTATCCGCTCAAGCAGGTCACCACGGTTTCTTCGCTGGGAGTGGTGTACCTGTTGGGTGTTGTGATCGTTTCTGCTTATTGGGGTTTGTGGTTCGGGGTGGCGATGTCGGTGTTGAGCGCCGCGGCGTTCAACTTCTTCCATCTGCCTCCGGTCGGGCGATTCACGGTCGCAGATAGCCGCAACTGGGTCGCGTTGGGAGCTTTCTTGGTCGTTGCGGTGGCCACGAGCTCAGTGAGCGAGCTTGCACGTACCCGAGCTTCGGAGGCTGAGCGGCGCCGGGCGGAGGCGGATCTGACCGCTGATATGGCGCAGCTGCTGCTCGCGCGCACTGGTGTCGAGGATGCGCTCGTGCCGATCGGCCGCCGGCTGGCTGCCGCGTTCGAGCTTTCGTGGGCGTCGATCAGCCTGCGTGAACAGCATGGTGACGCGCGGCGTGAGGCGATCGCGCTATCTGTCGATGAGCGTCGGATGGGCACGCTTCTGGTGCCTGCCGCGTTGCGCCCGAGCGTGGTGGCCCGTCTGCGTGAGCGGGTCGTGCCGGCGCTTGCGGCGGTGTTGGAGGTGGCGATAGAGCGTGAGCGGCTGGTGGCCGAGGTGGTGGAGACCGAGGCGTTGCGACGGAGCGATGCGGTCAAGACGGCTGTTCTGCGTACGGTTTCGCACGATTTGCGCTCGCCGCTCACGGCGATGGTGACTGCGGGTGCGGCGGTGCGGGCACCGGATCTGACGTTGGCTGAGCGTGATGAGCTGGGCGGGATGGTGGTCGAGGAGGGCGCGCGCCTGTCTCGACTGATCGAGAATCTGCTGGATCTGTCGCGGTTGGAGGCGCAGGCGGCTGCTCCGCGGCCTGGGGAGTGTTCGGTTGAGGAGCTGATCGATGCGGCGCTCGTGGCTCAGCCGTCAGAGGCGAGCTTTGATGTGCGTATCGATCCGCGACTTCGGGCGGTGCGTGCGGATTTCGTGCAGGTCGAGCGTGCGCTGTCGAATCTGCTGGAGAACGCAAGTCGCTATGCGAACGGCGGCTCGGTGAGCGTGAGGGCGCGCCCGGCGGGCGGGCGGGCGGTGATCCGTGTGACAGATCGTGGCCCCGGTATCTCGGCTGCCGAGCAGGAGCGGGTCTTCGAGCCGTTCTATCGCGCGCCGGCGCGAGCGGGCGAGGCACACACCGGCTCGGGGCTGGGCCTGGCGATTGCCAAGNNCGGCGTGATGGCAAACCGGGGGCCGGTCGGTCGGCGGATCCTGGCCTGCGATGACGAGTTGAAGATCCTGCGTGCTCTGAAGCTGGTGTTGCGTCCCGAGGGTTTTGAGGTGTTGACCGCGGCCAGCGTGGAGGAGGCTCTGGATGTCGTGGCGCTGTCGCCGGTTGAGGCGGCGATCGTGGATCTGGTGCTGCCCGATGGAGATGGCATAGACTTGTGTCGGCGTCTTCGGGAGTGGAGCGCAATGCCGATCATCGTGCTGTCGGCG
>PMKB01000288.1 GCA_003157595.1 Solirubrobacterales bacterium | reverse complement strand
CATCTGGTTTGAGCTCTGCGCCACAGGAAGAACAGCTAGTCATTGTTTCTCCTTCTTCAAGGTCGCTACTAGCGGGTGGCCAGGCAGAGTCTGCCAGACGCCACTAATGGCTCAGCGGTAGCGTGAGCTGCACGAAGGTCCACACGACGTACGTGTGGGCTGGCAACACGTACGCCGCGCCCATCGTCACCGATTCTAGCATGTACCGCGTCAAGCTTACATGAGGCTGGTCAGTCCCCAAGTTCCCGCTCGCCGCCGCTAACGTCGCAACTGACTATTGCACTATCATAAAGAGACGATCTGCCTCCTAGCTTCGTGGATCTGCGAATGGGAGCGGGTTACTCGGCAAGAACGGAGGAGGCAGAAATGGGGATCGTAAGCAAAAGGGCGCAAGGACATTCGTCGCGGACGCTGACGATGACTCTCGTTCTTGCGCTCCTGATCGCTGCGCTCCTCGCCGACAGTGCCCTGGCCGCCGGTCGCGAGGGCCTGCGCGCGAGCGCCAAGCCGGGCAAGCCCACGGCCAAGGCGCCCAAGGGCGCCATCATCACCACCAAACCGGTCTTCACCTGGAGCAAAGCGCGGCGCGGCGCCAGGTACGAGGTCCGCGTCTACAAGGGGAGCAAGCTGCTGGTCAAGAAGGCCGGCGTCGCCAAGCTCTCGTGGAAGAGCAGCAAGGTGCTGCCCAGGGACGTCGCTCTCACCTGGAAGGTCCGCGCCAGGAACGCCGGCGGCAACGGCGCCTGGAGCAAGCGCCCCACGTTCAAGGTCGTCACCCTCGCCATCGGCGATGCCTACGGCGGCGGCAAAGTCGCCTACATACGGCAAAGCGGAGACCCCGGCTACAACGCCTACGCGCAGCACGGCTTGATCGNNACACCACCAAGATCATCGCCGCGCAAGGACAACCTGCCATCAGCTATGCAGCAGGCTTGGCGCGAGCCTACAGAGGCGGCGGCCGTGCCGACTGGTACTTGCCCAGCAAGGATGAGCAGGACCTCCTGTACCTTCACCGTGGAGCGATCGGTGGCTTTGTGGCCGCCTACTACTGGAGCTCGACCGAGTACGATGCGGGCGACGCCTACTACCAGAACTTCAGCGGCGGCGGCTGGGACTGGAACGTCAAGTCCGATGACAACGGGGTGCGTGCCGTCCGCTCGTTCTGACCGCCGGGCAAGCCGGTGACGGCCCTGTCCCGCGAGCGTTCGAGCCCGCCCGTTAGGCCTGCCGCAGCATCGCCTCGAGCAGCGCCACGGCCCCGGCCTTGCTCAGCGGCTCGTTGAGGTTGCCGCACTTGGGTGACTGAACGCACGAGGGGCATCCGTCGCGGCAGGAGCATTCGGCGATGAGACGGTGGGCGTCGGCGACCAGCTCCTCGAAGTGAGCGAAGGCGATGCGCGTGATCCCGACGCCGCCGGGGTGGCCGTCGTGGATGAAGATCGTCGGCCCGCCGGTCTGGGGATGGGCGTTGGTGGAGAGACCGCCGATGTCCCAGCGGTCGCACATCGCGAGCAGCGGCAGGACCGCGATCTGGGCGTGCTCGACGGCATGCAGCGAGCCGAGTAAGAGCTCGAGCGGGAAGCCGTCGAGTGTGTCGCCGCCCAGTTCGAACCACACCGCCTGGGTTGCGAAGCGCGTCGGCGGCAGCTCGAGCGCGGTCAGGTCGATCTCCGCGTGGTCGGAGAGCCGGCGGCGCTGGTAGGCGAGCACCGTCTCGGTCACGAGCACGCGGCCGAAGGAGAGCGTCACGCCGAGTGTCTCGCGCCGGTCGAGCAGCCGCTCGATCAGCGTCTCGGTCTCGCGCTTGGGCTGGGTGTACCAGTCTCCGTCGAACGGCTCGACCAGCGCCCGGCGCGCCTGCAGGTCCAGCTCGCGAACGTGGAACGAGCGGCCGAGGTGCAGATAGATCGCACCGGGGTGAAGCGCCGAGAAGGCTCGCGCGAACTCGGCGGTTCCGAGCGCCTCGCCAGTTCCCATCTCGACGATCTCGAAGGAGTCTCGCGAAGCCGATCGCAGCGAGACCTCACCGGCCGGGTAGCGCTCGCGACGGCGCAGGACGAACTGGCCGTCCTTCGCGCGCAGTTCGCCGAGCCCTTCGAGCCGCTCGAGATAGGCGAGCGTGCGCGGCCCGAAGAACTCGGCGTCGCGCTCGCTCAGCGGGCCCTCGTGAGCGGCGCAGAGCAGATGGGCGAGGTGGATCTCCTCGGATTCGTGATCGAGGATCGCCGACTCCACCGGCCGGTCGAGGAAGTCCTCGGTGTGCCGCGCGAAGAACTGGTCCAGCGCATCCTCGCCGGCGACGTAGCACGCGAGCCCGCGCCGGCGGCGCCCGGCGCGTCCCCACATCTGGCGCAGGCTCGCGATCGTGCCCGGGAAGGTGACGACGACGGCGGCGTCCAGCGCGCCGACGTCGATGCCCAGCTCGAGCGCGTCGGTTGTCACGACAGCGCGCACCTCGCCGGCCACCAGACGCGCCTCGATCTCGCGCCGCTGCGCCGCCGTGTAGCCGCCGCGATATGGCGTCACCAGCTCGCCGAGCTCGCCGGCGCCGAGCCGCTCGAGCTCATCGCGGGTGATCCGGCTCAGCAGCTCCACTCCCTTTCGGGATCGCACGAAGCAGATCGTTCGCGCCCCGGCGGCGACCAGCCCGGCCAGCAGTTCGGCGCCTTCGGCGAGCGCGGAGCGCCGCGTGCCGAGCACCTCGTCGGTGACCGGCGGGTTCCAGATCGCGATCCGCCGGCCGGCCGACGGCGAGCCGTCGTCGTCGATCAGCGTCACCTCCTCCAGGCCGGTCAGGCGCTCAGCTAGCTCGAGCGGGTTGGCGATCGTCGCCGAGGTCAGCAATATCCGCGGCGCGGTGCCGTAGGCGGCGGCGATCCGCCGCAGCCGCCGCAGCACGTTGGCGACGTGCGATCCGAACACGCCGCGGTAGATGTGCGCCTCGTCGACGACGACCACGGCGAGGTTGGAGAACAGCGTCGACCAGGCGTCGTGGTGCGGCAGGATGCCAAGATGCAGCATGTCGGGGTTGGTGAGGACGAGGTTTGCCTTGCGGCGCACCTCGTTGCGTGACTCGCGGGGGGTGTCGCCGTCGTAGATCGCGGGACGGATCCGCTCGTGCAGCCCGAGTGAGCTGATCGCCCGCGCCTGGTCCTGAGCGAGTGCCTTTGTCGGGTAGAGGTACAGCGCCCGCGCCTTGGGGTCGCGCAGCAGCGTGTCGAGCGTGGGGAGGTTGAAGCACAGCGACTTGCCCGAGGCAGTGCCCGTCGTCACGATCGTCGGGCCCTTCCACGCCGCCGCAAGCGCCTGCGCCTGGTGGCTGTACAGGCGTTCGATCCCGGCCGCCTGGAGCGCCTTGACGAGCTCCGGGTGAAGCTGCGCCGGAAGCGGCGCAAAGCGCGCGGCACGGGCTTGCTCGAAGCCCTCCCCGACGAGTCGCCGATCTCCCCGCGCCACCTCCAGCAGGGCGGTCCAGGGCTCGATCTCACGCGTCATCGCGGCCGCCTTGCTCACGCCTTTCCATAGTAGGGGGGATGGCGTTCGACTCCCCGGAACACTGGCGGCAAGACCGCAGCTTCCACCATTCCCGTTAGGAGGAGCCTGCGCTCGTGGCACGCGAGTGCAGCGCGTCGGTGTGTCTGCGGGCGCGCGACTGCGCTTCGACGATCGACCGCGAGGCTGGCTTCAAGCCCTGGGCTTGCCGGACCTGGCGCTACGGCGGGTCCGTCTAGTACCGATTGGGCTCGCTCGCACACGGGTCCAAGACGGCCAACGTTCGTCGACCGGCGACCGTGTGGGCGCTGCCGGCGTCGATGCTGACGGCAATGGCCACCGTCCAGAAGGAAGAACACCGCATGACCCTGGGATCGGCTCGTTCTGCCCTGCGGACGATCTCGCCAGCACGTCGTGCAGCACTGTGCGGCGTTCTGATGTCTGCCGCTCTCGTTCTGTTAACGGGCTTTGCCTCGGCGTCAGCACATCCGCCGGTCCTGCCGACGTCGGATCGCGCGCACGCAACCTCCGCGGCTCTGCGTGCAAGCCATTGTCGGCGTGGGCGACGCGCCGTGGCACACCGAGCTAGTGCGTGCCAAGCCCCTCGCGCGGCCGGCCCGCAGGGCGCCAGCAGAACCCTAACGATTACCTCCGGCCCCGCGTCCGGCAGCACCTCGGGCTCCTCGCGTGCTTCATTCGCCTTCAGCTCGTCGGCGGCACACGCCCGCTTCCAGTGCTCGATCGACGCGAAACCGTACGCCGGCTGCACCTCACGGGCCTCCTACAGAGGTCTCGCCAACGGGGTGCACAGGTTCAAGGTGTACGCCGTCGCGGGCGGCGTCGACGGCATCGCGGCGAGCGTCAGTTGGAAGATCGAGGCGCTAGCGTCGGATACGAGGCCGCCGTCGACGCCGAGCGGCGTGGTGGCCACGGCGGGCGCCGCGCAGGTCGCACTCCGCTGGCGTGCTTCCACCGACAACGTCAAAGTCACCGGCTATCGAGTGTTCCGCGATGGAGGCAAGGTGGCGCAGGTCTCGGCGCCAGCCTTCACCGATACCGGTCTGACCGACGGCAAGACCTACACCTACAGGGTTGACGCGTTCGACGCCGCCGGCAACGGTTCGGCTCTGTCCGCTCCCGTCTCGGCCAAACCGGTTGCAGCGACGACTCCGGTGACGGGCGGCGATCCGTCGCCCACGCCGCCGTCGGGCACGTCGGGGGCCGGCGGCGATCCGTCGCCCGCGCCGCCGGCGGGCACGTCGGGGAGCGGCGGCGATCCGTCGCCCGCGCCGCCGGCGGGCACGTCGGGGAGCGGCGGCGACCCGCCTGCTCCATTGACGTCCTGGGTCCCGGCCACCGCCGGCCATTTCGTGCCGCTGTCTGATGCGGCGGCGGCCGCGGACGTCACCCCGACGCCGGAGAACCGCCCGGACAACTCCGCGAGCAATGCCTACATGCCGGAGCCATCTCAGCTACACGCGTTCTACGGCACGATCAACAACAACGGCCAGACCGTCGTGGCGGCCAACCCCTACGATCAGTACGTCACCGGCCACTACGCCGGAACAACCGACGAGATCATCCAGTGGGCTGCGTGGAAGTGGGGAATCCCCGCGGACTGGCTGCGCGCCGAGTACGTTGCGGAGTCCCACTGGAACATGTCCCAACTCGGTGATCTCACGACCGTCACGCCGGCGGTTTACAGCGAATACCCGCCGCAGGCCAGGGTTGCGGGCACCGACGAGGTCTATCAGTCGATGGGGATAACTCAGATCAAGTGGAATCCTGATGGTTCGGTCGGAGCCGGCACGGAGCCTCTGCGTTGGGAGTCAACGGCCTTCAACGTCGACTACCAGGCTGCCACCCTGCGCTTCTACTTCGACGATCCGGACGGGCTGCGAAGCGCATGGGGAGACTCGACCTATACCTCGGGCAACGCGTGGGCGAGCCTGGGCGGCTGGTTTGAGCCGTATCCGTGGCTCAACTCGGGACAGTTGAACTACATCGCCGCGGTGCAGGCCATCCTGGCGGCGCGAACCTGGGCCCAGTCCGGCTTCTGAGCTCTCGCCCGTCAGCTCTGAAGGTAGCCACGGGCGGCAACCACATACCGGAGGTGTGCCACGTCGACATCCTCGAGTGTGTGGTTGCTAAAGCCGGTTGGCGTGTCTTCGCTGCCACCTTGCAGAACACGTGTCAGCTTGACCTTCTGTTCGCCCGCGCGAAGCTCGCCGACCCAGGTCGCGCCCCACGCCGTGAACGCCATGACGCCATCGAAGGCTTGGACTATGTCCGTAGTCTCATCGAACCAGAGCAGCAGCCGGCCGCGGAACACGGCGATTTCATGCACGACTGTCCGCCAGCGGTCGGTGGGGATCGGCCTTCCGCGAGGATCCAGCTTGAGGTCAGCGGCCACGGCGCGGAAATCGGCGATCAGGACGGTGCCGCGGTCGAGCAGCCTACGCTCGGTCTCGCGACGCTGACGTAGACCCTCGGCCTGCAGCGTTGTCTGGAGTCGCTCCCGCTCTGCATCGAGTGCCGCGCGCTGGCGATCGGCGCTCGCGTCGAGTTCTCGCCTGCTTCTGCGTGCCACTGCGGCGACTGCGATTGGGCTGACGACGCCCACGACGGCGCCCGCGATGATGGCGACGATCGTGACGGCGCTGCCTTCGGAGGGTCGGATGACTGGACGCATCGTCAGGATCGCTGTTGGGGTGTGTCAACCACCAGTGGTGTCGCTGCTGCGCTGCCGCGGGCGCCTGCGTTTGCCGTCGGCCGTGAGCTGCGGTTCGGCCTGCTGCTCGGGCTCGGGCGCCAGCTTCGGCTCGTCTTGCGGATTCGGCTCGTCGTGCGGCTTGGGCTCGTCCTGTTGATCCGTGTGCTGTTCGAACAGCCGCTTGGACGTCCGCACGGCGGTCTCCTCGCTTGCTGGGAACTCGCCGGCGGAGCGACCGTAGTAGCTGAGCGTACCCCCGCGTGGTCCGCCGACAATCACGATTCCGGCCAGCGGGCTGCCAAGTTGGGGGGCGGCGGAACGGCAGTGCGCGAGCGCGTCGCGGCGGGTGTGCCCGATGCGCGCGACAAGCGTGACCTGGTCGACCATCGCAGTCAGGATGGCGGCATCCTTGATCACTCCCAACGGAGGCGTGTCGATCAACACGACATCGGCCATCGACCGCAGCTGGCGCAGAAGCGGGGGCAGTTCCACGCCGGCGAGCAGCGCCAGGGGTGTCGTGGGGATCGGACCGCACGGCACGACGGTGAAGTGTGGGCTCGCGCCAGGCTCCTTCGTCGCGACGTTCTTCGTGCCTCGAGGGCGCGTTGTGAGCCGTGCGGCGAAGGGACGATCTCCACCCGTGCCGACATCCACGAGACCTGCAGGCGCCCTGATGGTGCCCGCGAGCAGCGAGCTGAGCCCTTCCTCGCTCGGCGGTAGTCCGAGGTATTCCGCGAACCGTGGACGACGCAAATCGCATTCGACGGCGATCACCCTGTAGCCGAGCCCGCACAGGGCTGCGGCAAGGCCGAGGGTCACGCTGGTCTTGCCGTCCTGCGGACCGGCTGAGGTGATCATCAAGACGTTCTCCTCTGGGCCAAGCCTCAGCGCAAGCAGGCTGATGGCGAGCGACCTGTAGCTCTCGTCCACCTCCCAGTCGTCCGAAGAGAATGCAGCGAGGGACGCGCGAGAACTCGTCCGGAGCGGCGAATCTGCCCCTGCCCGTTGAGGACCGGATGGCTCGTGCGAGCGGCCGCGTCGATTTGTCATCGCGTGCGAGCGAGACCTCGCGATCACTCCGAGGATCGGCAGACGCGATATGGCTGCAGCGTCATCCTCGTCTCGTACGGTTCGGTCGAACAGCTCTATGACTACCGCCGCGCCGATCCCGACCAGCAGCCCGACGATGAGCGCGATGATGGCGTCCAACAGCGGGCGCGGCGAGGATGGGGATGAAGGAACGGTCGCGCTCTCGCTGACTTGAGCATCGGAAGTCAAGACGTCGAGGTCTGTCAGCAGGGCCTGCTCGGTCTTCAGCAACTGCTGTCCAGGCGCCGCGGCCTGCTGCGCTAGCGTCAAGGCCGCAAATCGACTCCGGGCGAGCGTCACGGCCTGCTGAAGCTGGCTGCGTTCTCCGTCCAGGCTGAACACGACGTACTGTGCAGCGAAGGCGTTGGCGATCCGCGCCGCACGGTCGGGATCGGTGTCCGTGGCCGTGATGTCGACGATGTTGCTTGTGCCCTCGAGGTTTGTGGACACCTGCGCGAGCAGTGCCAGGCTGCTCTCCTTGGCCCGCAGGCTGCTGCGAACCAGGTTTCCCATCGGCGTCTCGGTGATTTGCGAAACCTTCGTGTTCTGGTCTGCTTCGGGGTCAGCCGGGGCCACCCGTGATCCCGGGTTGAGCAGGTTGCTGACCTGGTTCTCATCGGTGGGAATCAACTCCACCTTCGCCGTGGCGGAATACTCGTTGTGCGACTCGATGCTCACGCCTAGGCTGACGACGACCGCCAGCAGCGGTACGAGCGCGATGACGCGCCAGCGGCGGCGCAAGACTCCGATTGACTGCGCCAGCTGCTCGGACATGAGCACGCCGGAACCTGGACCGTTGAGGTGATCCTCCCTGATCTCACCAGTGTTCACGTGGGGCCCATCAGTCGAAGGAACCGCGTCGATTGACTTGGAAAGCCAGTGTCGATTCGCTGGGAACCGCAGGAGTGTAAGCGAATCTCGGGTTCTGGCGCACGTCGCACCACGATCGGCTCCCGCCGCCGGCTGCGCAAGGGGACGACCTTCACCCAGGGGGGCTGATTGTGTCTAGAGTCTGCGGGATCGTCCCGCTCGACCGCAACCAGCTCGCGTCAAACGCGCCCCCCACCTCGGCTACCAGGCCCTCCCTTGCCGCTGCGCCCAGGGACGAGCTGGAGATCGGCGTATCGGCGCCGGGGACATCACTGCAAAGCTTCTTCGCAGATTGCGGCCGTTGGGAGCACCGCCGATCGACACTGAAGCGCGGCGCAGACCTGATACTGGCCGCCGCGATGCTCATCTGCCTCGCGCCGCTGTTCGCGGTGGCGGCGCTCGGGATACGACTGGACTCGCCGGGGCCGGTGCTCTTCCGCCAGCGCCGGATCGGCCGCGACGGACAAGAGTTCACGATGATGAAGTTTCGTTCGATGTCGGCGCACGCGACGCACGAGCCACATCATCGGTACGTGACTGAACTAGCCGGCGAAACTGTCGAGCGGGCCGCTGGAGACCTCCGCAAGCTCACCCACGATCCGCGTGTTACCCGCGTCGGCGCGATAATTCGCAAGTCCAGCATCGACGAGTGGCCCCAACTGCTCAACGTGCTCGCCGGGCAGATGTCGATCGTCGGACCGCGGCCGGCCGTCAAATACGAACTCGACCTCTACCGCCCCGAGCACTTTGAGCGCTTCAATGTTCGTCCCGGGATCACCGGTCTGTGGCAGGTCAGCGGCAAGAACNNCGGGATCACCGGTCTGTGGCAGGTATCGGGTCGCAACAGGCTCGGGTTCAACGAAATGCTCGAGCTCGACGTCGAGTATGCCCGCCGCCACGGGTTAGCGCTTGACATCTGGATCATGCTGCGGACGCCTCTCGCCGTACTCAGGGCCGACACGGCCTGAGCTCCAGGCGCCGTGAGCCGGCGCAGCCGGTCCCCATAGGTTCCGCGCTGTAGCCTGGGCTGGCTCGAGCCGCTCGTCGAGCGCCGCTGCGATTCCGTTGGCCGATGAAGCTCAACGCAACTCGGTTTGAGCGGGATCCCGCGCACGTCCTACGCGGCTGTGTCACGCGATCAAGCGCCGAGCGGCAGTCGGCGCGATAGGGACGCCGGCACGGTGCGCCACCGAACCGGGGCGTCCGGTGTCAGGCATCGATTTCCAGGCGGCCGCCGCGC
>PMKB01000012.1 GCA_003157595.1 Solirubrobacterales bacterium | reverse complement strand
ACCGAGCCGAGCGTCGAGGTCGACGTCTCGTGCTTCAACTGCAAGCAGGGCCACCTGCGCGACGGCTCGCGCTGCCCGCTCTGCAAGGGCTCCGGCTGGCTCGAGATCCTCGGCGCCGGGATGGTCGACCCGAACGTCTTCGACTACGTCCGCGAGTACGGCTACGACTCCGAGCTGGTCACGGGCTTCGCCTTCGGCATGGGGATCGAGCGGATCGCGATGCTGCGCCACGGCATCCCCGACCTGCGCCTGTACTTCGAGAAC
Source organism: Solirubrobacterales bacterium (assembly GCA_003157595.1). Taxonomy (GTDB): domain Bacteria; phylum Actinomycetota; class Thermoleophilia; order Solirubrobacterales; family Solirubrobacteraceae; genus Palsa-513. The sequence goes on along the minus strand of PMKB01000012.1, from coordinate 3,086 downwards.
GACCTGCGCTTCCTCGAGCAGTTCGGGGCCCGCTGATGCTCGTCCCGCTCGAATGGCTGCGCACGTACTGCGATCCGGCGCTCTCGACGGAGGAGCTCGCCGTGCGGCTGACGCTGACCGGTACCAAGGCTGAGCGCTGGTTCCGCTACGGCCCGCCTTCGGGCGATCACTATGTGGTTGGGCGTGTGCTCGAGGCGGTCCAGCACCCCGACGCCGACCGGCTGCGTGTCTGCCGCGTCGAGGTCGGCGCGCCCGAGCCGGCGACAATCGTCTGCGGCGCGCCCAACGTCGCCGCGGGTCAGACCGTCGCTGTTGCGCGGCCCGGCGCCGAGCTGCCCGACGGCCGCACGCTGGGCGCCGCGAAGCTGCGGGGCGTGGTCAGCGAGGGGATGATCCTCGCGACCGACGAGATCGCCCTCGGGGGCGAGCACGAGGGGATCCTCGTGCTGGACGACGGACCGGCGCCCGGAACGCCGCTGGCGCAGGTGCTGCCGCTCGGCACCGACGTGATCGAGCTCGAGATCACACCGAACCGCCCCGACTGCCTCAGCATCTACGGTGTCGCGCGCGAGGCCGCCGCCGCGACCGGCGCGCCGCTTGCGCCGCCGCCGTGGCAAGAGGACTCCGGAACGCTCGACGGCGAGCCGCCCGGGATCGAGGTTGCCGTCCTCTGCCCCGAGTTGTGCCCGCGCTTCACCGCGCGCGCATTCGAGGACGTCAAGGTCGGCCCCTCGCCGCTATGGCTCGCCGCCCGCCTGCTCGCGGCCGGCATGCGCCCGATCTCGAACGTCGTCGACATCACCAACTACGTGATGCTGCTGAGCGGCCAGCCGCTGCACGCCTTCGACCTGGACGCCGTCGTCGGCGGCCGGCTGACCGTCCGGCGCGCGCTCGACGGCGAGACGATCGAGACGCTCGACGGCGCCGCGCGCGCGCTGGACTCGGAGATGGTCGTGATCTGCGACGGCGACGGTCCGACGTCGATCGCCGGCGTGATGGGCGGTGAGCGCTCCGAGGTCGGCGCCCAGACGACGCGGGTGCTGCTCGAGGCAGCGAGCTGGAACGGCGCGAACATCCAGCGCAGCGCGGTCCGCCTCGGACTGCGCAGCGAGGCCTCGGCACGATTCGAGAAGGGGCTCTCGGTCGGCACCACGCTCGAGGCCCAGGCGATCGCGACGGCGCTGTTCGTGGAGCTCTGCGGTGCGCGGGTGCTGCCCGGCACGATCGACGTGGGCGGCCCCGGTGAGCCGCCGCCGCTGCTGTCGCTGCGGCCGTCGCGCGTGGAGGCTCTGCTCGGCAGCGCGATCGCGCCGGAGCGCTGCGGCGAGATCCTCACCTCACTGGGCTTCGAGGTCGGCGCGAACACGGCAGCGGCGATCGCCGTCGGTGTGCCGGATTTTCGCCGCGGAGATGTGACGCGCGAGGTCGATCTGATCGAGGAGGTCGCGCGGATCGACGGGCTCGAGCGGCTTCCGGCGACGCTGCCGCCGCGCCACGGCGCGGCGGGGCGCCTGAACCATTCGCAGCAGCTGCGCCGGCGCGCCGAGGACGCGCTCGCCGCGCGCGGCCTCTGCGAGATCGTCGGCTGGAGCTTCGCCGAGCCGCGCCTGCTCGAGCGCCTGCGGATCGGGCCCGACGATCCGATCAGCCAGGTCGTTCGGATCGAGAACCCGCTGTCTGAGACCTGGTCGATCATGCGCCCAACGCTGCTCGGCTCGCTGCTTGACGCCGCCGCGCACAACGCCGATCACGGCTTCCGCGATCTGGCGCTGTTCGAGTCGGGCACCGTGTATCGCGCCGCGCCGTCGGGGCCGCTCGCAGCCGAGCACCACGCGCTCGGCGTGCTGATCGCCGGCGAGGTGGCGTCGGCGAGCTGGCGCGGCGAACCGGCCGCCGCCGCCGACTTCTTCGCCGCGAAAGGGCTGCTGAGCGCGGTGTTGGACACGCTGGGAGTGCCGTGGAGCGTGGCAGCCGGGCAGTGGCCGTTCCTGCACCCCGCACGCGCCGCGTCCGTGCTCGCCGGCGAGACGCGACTGGGTTTCGTGGGCGAGCTGCACCCGCTCGTCGCCGCGGCATGGGACCTCGAGTCAGCGGCCGTCTGGGCGATCGATCTCGATCGCGTCGCCGAGCTCGCGCCGGAGCTCGTGCGCTACGCGCCGTTCGCCGAGTACCCGTCTGTTCGTGAGGACCTCGCGGTGACCGTGTCCGACGACTGCCCTGCTGGGGACGTGGTCGCCGTCGTGCGCGAGGCCGGCGGTGGCGAGCTCGCGCGCGTGGAGGTCTTCGACGTCTACCGCGGCGCGCAGGTCGGAGAGGGGCGCGTGTCGCTCGCGTTGCACCTCGAGTTCCGCGCGGCGGACCGCACGCTGACCGACGAGGACGTCGCCGCGCGGCGGCGGGAGATCGCCGCGGCCCTGTCGGCGCGGCTGGGTGGTGAGCTGCGTGGCTGAGCGCCCCCGCATCGTCGTGATCGGCGCCTCCGGGTACGCAGGCGCGCTCGCCGCCGAGCTGCTCTGGCGCCATCCCGAGTTCGAGTTGGCCGCGATCACCGCGCGCGAGGACGCGGGAGCGCCGCTGCGCGAGCTCTATCCGCACCATCGCGTGCCGCTCGCGCTCGAGCTGCTGGATCTCGANNCGTCGCCGCGCTGCTGCAGCGTGGGGTTCGGGTGGTGGACCTCTCAGCCGACTTCCGGCTGCGCGATGTGGAGCAGTATGAACATTGGTACGTGCCGCACTCCCACCCGGAGCTGATCGCGCGCGCCGTCTACGGGCTGACCGAGCTCTATCGCCGCCCGATCGCCCAGGCGGCGCTGGTCGCCTGCCCGGGCTGCTTCCCGACCGCCGCGATCCTCGCGCTCGCGCCGCTCGCGCAGGGTGGGCTGATCGCCGACGTCGTGATCGACGCCAAGACCGGCGTGTCCGGGATGGGCAAGCAACCGCGCGACGCCAACCACTTCGTCGCCGTCACCGAGAACGTGCGCCCCTACGGGGTCGGCGCCCATCGCCACATGCCGGAGATCGACCAGGAGCTCGCGGCCCTCGGCGCTCCGGTGCCGGCCACCTTCACGCCGCACCTGCTGCCGATC
>PMKB01000302.1:220-9478 GCA_003157595.1 Solirubrobacterales bacterium | reverse complement strand
CGACTCCGCGCCCTGGATGATGCGATGGTCGTAGGTCGAGGTCAGCGTCATCACCTTCTGTGCACCGATCTGATCGCCGATCTGCGCGAGGCCGGGCGGGAAGCCGATCGATCCGGTCGCCACGATCGTGCCCTGCCCGGGCATCAGCCGCGGCACCGACGCGCCCGTGCCGAGCCCGCCGGGGTTGGTGAGCGTCAGGTTCGCGCCGACGAGGTCGTCGGCGGTCAGCGTGTTCGTGCGCGCCTTCTCGACCAGCGCGTCGTAGGCGGCGAGAAAAGCGTCGAAGGGCAGGCCGGCGGCGTCGCGGATGACCGGCACCATCAGCGTGTGCGAGCCGTCCTTCTTCTCGACGTCGACCGCCAGGCCGAGGTTCACGGCGCCGTCGCGCACGCGGTGGGGCTTGTCGTCGACTTCGGCGTAGTGGTCCGCCATGACCGTGAGCTCGCCGGCCGCCCTGGCGATCGCGAAGGCGATCAGGTGGGTGAAGGAGACCTTCGCGCCGGCCTCCTTCAGCTGGCGGCGGCGACCGTCGAGTTCGCTGACGACGATCGTCCGCAGGCTCGTGGCCGTCGGGATCGAGCGGCTCTCCTGCATGTAATGGACGAGCATCGCGGCGCCGCCGCGCAACTCGGTGGCGGTGCTCGCGAGGGCGTCGTGCGGGCTTGCGACGGGATGCTCGGCGGCGGCGAGGACGTCCTCCTTGACGATCCGTCCGTCGCGGCCGCTGCCGGCGACCGCGCCGAGATCGACTTGCAGCGCGGCGGCTGCCCGGCGCGCGACCGGCGAAGCCTTCGTGGCGCCCTGCGCCGCGGGGCCGCCGGCGTGGTCCTCGGTCGCCGCCGGAGCGTCTGCCAGCGGCGCGCGCTCGGCGGCCGCGCCTGCGCCGGGACCGGCGTCGCTCGCGCTCGTCCTCCGCCCTATCACCTGGCCGACGGTGACGGTGTCGCCGGCCGCTACCAGAAGCTCGGTGATCGTGCCGGCGGCGGGAGCCGGCAGTTCCACGTCGACCTTGTCGGTCGAGATCTCGACGATCGTGTCGCCCGCCGCGACGCTGTCGCCGACCTTCACCGTCCAGTCGAGAATCGTCCCTTCCGTCACCGACTCCCCGGCCGCGGGGGTCACGATGTCGATCGTCGTCGCGGGCGGCGATGCCTTCGCCGGTGCGGCGGCTGCGCCGTTGCCGGAGACGGCGCTGGGGGGGTTCGGCGCGACGGAGTCAGAGCCGTTTGGGGTGTCAGGCACCACGGCCGGCTGCGCGGCCGGCGACGCCGCGCCGTCAGGACCGTTTGGGGCTTCAGCCGTTACGGCCGGTTGCGAGGCCGGCTCCGTGGCGCCGTTCGGCGCGATCTCGGCGAGCAGGGCGCCAACTTCCACCGTCTCACCGGCGGCGGCGTGGATCTTGACCACGGTTCCGGCGACCGGTGAGGCGACCTCGGCGTCGACCTTGTCGGTCGAGATCTCGAGCAGGGTCTCCTCAGCCGACACGTGATCCCCCTCGGACTTTCGCCACTCGAGGATCGTTCCTTCGCTTACTGAGTCGCCCATCTGGGGCATAACGACCTGTGCAGTCGTCTCGGCCACCATCCCTGAGGACTCTAGCGTGCGGGGAGGAGGTGCTCCGGGTCTTCGGGGCGTGCGCCCCTGCGAACGCCGCTTCACTGTGCGAGGCGAGCCCGCCGGCGCTCCTCGCGGACGAACTCCGCGCTGCCGAAGAACGGGCCGATGCCGCCGAGCACGGCGACCGCCACCGCCACGCGCAGCGGGATGATCCGCAAGCGGACAGCGACCAGGCACACCAGCGACATTCCGATCCACAGCAGGCCGTGCGAGAGACCGAGGATGAACGTCTCGGGCTGGGGGTTGTGCAGCCCGAAGGCCACGATCAGCAGCGCCAGATAGACCAGCGAGTGAAAGAACGAGACGTACTTGAGTCGGTCGAAGGTGATCACGAGCCGGCAAGCATGATCGCCGTCTGCCGCAGCGGCTCGTCGGCTTCGGACGGCCAGCGATCGACCTCGGGCGGCCACCACGCGAACGCATCGTGCTCGGCATCGGGAACCACCTGTGCCCCTTCGGAGAGCCACGCCAGGCCGACCAGCAACACGAGCTGGTGGGGGAGACAGACCAGCGCCTCGACCGTGATCCGCTCGGCATCGACCGCCCACTCCTCGCGCAGCTCGCGCCCGAGCGTGTGGGCCGGGTTCTCGCCCGCGTCCACGGCGCCTCCCGCGCCCAGCGCCCAGCGCCCGGCCCAGGTGGCCAGCCAGCCTGCTCGACGCCCGGCCAGCCAGCGTCCGTCGCTCGCGCGCACGACGCACATCGCCGCGAGGCTCTGGGAGGCGTCGCCGGGGTCGAGCCGCAGCGCCCAGCGAGCCGGCTCGAGCTCGAGCGCCAGCCCGCCCGCGTCCTCGCGGTGGGCCGCAAGACGAGCCGAGACGCCGTCGTGCGCCGGCGAGCCGCGCGCCAGCAGGGCCGCGATCGCGGCATCGGCCGCCGCGTTCGCGCCGCTCGGCGGCTCATATTGCTGCTCGCGCCAGTGGGCGGCGACCTGCTCGAGCGCCCAGGGGCCGCGCGCGAGAATGCCTGGGGTGAGCGCCATGGCCTACAGGCTAGTGGTGGCGGGCGCGAGCGTGGCGGTCCACTAGTCTGGCCGCGTGAGCTCGTTTCACGGCAGCGACGGCTTCGGCTTGGGCGGCGGCGGCGGTGGGCGCGCCCGCGGCCGCGGGCGCGGGCGCGGCTCGCGCGTACTCGGCAGCGGCGAGCCGCCGCCGCCGCTGATGGACCCTGAGCGCGAACGCGACGGCCGGCGGATCATGCGGCTGTTCGCTCCCTATCGCGGCCGACTGGGGCTGGTGCTCGGCCTGATCCTGCTCTCGTCGGGCCTGAGCATGATCTCGCCATTTCTGCTCGTGGCGGTGCTGGACAGAGCGATCCCCAACCGCAACGTGACCTTGCTGACCGAACTGGTGCTCGGGATGATCGCGATCGCGATCGCGACCTCCGCGCTCAGCGTCGTGCAGACCTACGTCTCGACCGAGGTTGGGCAGCGCGTCATGCACGACCTGCGCGTATCGGTCTATCGGCACCTGCAGCGTCTCTCGCTCGCGTTCTTCACGCGCACACGCGCCGGCGAGGTCCAGTCGCGCATCGCCAACGACATCGGCGGCATCGACAACGTCGCGACCAGCACCGCGACGACGATCGCGCAGAACGCGACGACGGTGATCGCGACGACGATCGTGCTGGTGCTGCTCGATTGGCGCCTCGCGCTGATCTCGTTCGCGCTGCTGCCGCTGTTCGTCTGGCTGACCCGGCGCGTCGGGCGCGAACGCCGCGCGATCACCTCGCGGTTGCAGGGCAGGCTCGCCGACATCTCCTCGCTCGTGGCCGAGTCCCTGTCGGTCTCCGGCATGCTGCTGGGCAAGACGATGGGCCGCGGGGAGGACCTCGCGACGCGCTTCACGGGAGAATCCGATCAGCTGGCAGACCTCGAGGTGCACTCGCGGATGGCCGGTCGCTGGCTGATGTCGTCGATCAACATGGCCTTCGCCGTCCAACCGGCGATCGTCTACTGGGTCGCCGGCCAGAGCTTTGGGCACGCCGGCGCGGCGATCAAGATCGGCGTCGTCGTCGCGTTCACCACGCAGCAGACGCGCCTGCTGTTCCCGATCGCCCAGCTGCTTTCGGTCGGCAACGATGTCGAGGCGTCATTGGCTCTTTTCGACCGGATCTTCGAGTACCTCGACCTGCCGGTCGACATCGTCGAGCCGTCCAACCCGGTCGTGCTGGATCCGGGTGAGCTGCTCGGCGAGGTCGCGCTCGAGGGCGTCGGCTTCCGCTACACCGAGGGGTCGCCATGGACGCTGCGCGACGTCGACTTAGTCGTCCCGGCGGGGACACGCACCGCCGTGGTCGGCGAGACGGGCGCCGGGAAGACGACGCTCGGCTATCTCGTCGCGCGTCTCTACGAGCCCCAGGCAGGCCGCGTCACGATCGACGGCGTGGACGTGCGCGACACGAGCTTCGAGTCGCTGGCCGCGACCGTCGGCGTGGTTTCGCAGGAGACCTATCTGTTTCATGCGACGGTGCGTGAGAACCTGCGCTTCGCGCGCCCGGATGCCAGCGACGAGGAGATCGAGGCGGCCGCCCGCACGGCGCGGATCCACGACCTCGTGGCGTCGCTTCCCGACGGGTATGACACGGTCGTCGGCGAGCGCGGGTACCGCTTCTCCGGCGGGGAGAAGCAGCGCATCGCGATCGCCCGCACGATCCTGCGCAACCCGCCGGTGCTCGTGCTCGACGAGGCCACCAGCTCGCTGGACACGCGCACGGAGCGCGAGGTGCAGGAGGAGCTCGACCAGCTCGCCGAGGGCCGCACCACGATCACGATCGCCCACCGCCTTTCGACGATTCGTGACGCCGACCAGATCGTGGTCCTCGACCACGGCGCGATCGTCGAGCGCGGCACGCACGACGAGCTGCTCGCACGCGACGGCTACTACGCCGCGCTGCTGGCCCACGACGCAACGCGCGAACCACTACATTGACACCATGGCATCGCTCGAAGCCGAGATGCTCGAGTTCATCCGGCGGGGCCTCGACCATCACGCCAAGTCATGTCCGCTCGCGCCGCGGGCGATCCTGCTGAACCCGGGCAACTTCGAGCTGTTCGGCTGGGACGAGCTGTGGGGGGTCCCGGTCCTGCCCGACGATCGTGTCGCGCCCAAGCGCTTCCGCATCGACTGCGACGGCTCCGCGTTCGGCATCGAGGCCGAGGTCAGCGACGCGATCGCCGTCAAGGAGCCGGCGCTTGTACCGGCCGTCCCGCGCCGGGACGAGCCGACCGTCGCACGCGGGCGCGGCCCGGTGCCGTCAGCGGGGGACCATCCCCTGCCGCGCCACAGGCGCGCCTGACCGCGCGCGCCCGGTCGCCGCGCCGGCGGTCGGTTAGGGTAGGCGTGTGCGCGCCGGAGTTGATCCGTATGTCGTGCTCGGAGTGCCGCGAGGCGCGGATGACGCGCAGATCCACGCCGCCTACAGGGATGCGGTGAGACGAACCCATCCCGACGCGGGTGGCAGCAGCGCGGCATTCGAGGACGTGCAGGCGGCCTACGAGCTGCTGCGCGACCCGGCCAGGCGGGCCGCCGGGAAAGCGGAGCCGCCGCGTGCTCGCGCTCGACCGGCCGCCACCGACCCGCTGCACCGCACGTCGATGGAGGACCTGCTCGCGGAGTCAGAGCGCCTGGAGGACGAGGCTCGCAGGCTCGCCGGCTTGGCCTCGCGCCACAGCGGCGCGCAGGAGCCGATCGATAGCGTCGGCGCGGTGCTGCGCGACGCGGGAACGCAGCTGCGCGACGCGGCCGACGAGGGCGTGCGCGAGCTGCGCCGGTTCATCCGCCGCCGGCTGTGAGGCTCGACTGTCGGCACGGTTCGCGCCCCGGCCCGCGCGACGCCACCGCCGCCGGTCGCCGCCGCGCCGCAGCGGCTCTGCGCCGCCGGCACAGCATCTGATGCGGCCCGATCGCGCTCATGCAGCCGGCGGCGGGCCCTGCGCGTACATCAGCGATCCGGGCGTGGTGAGCGTCTCCCCGGTCTCCAGCACCGTCTTGAGGCCGGAGAGGATCATCGGCCAGCCGCCGTAGAGCTGGGGACTGGCGTCGGCGTGCAGCTGGTCGTGGGTGACGGTCAGGCCGCAGGAATCGCCGACCTGTTCGATCTCGTAGGTGACCCGCGAGGTTCCCTCGCGCTTGACGTCGTCGCTCCACAGCGCCCTGAAGCTCTGCACCAGCCGGTGCGGCGGGTCGACCTCCAGGTTCTCGCCCTCGACTAGCGGGGCGGGTGCCATCGGGTGCACGCCCGCGTAGCTCGAGCCGGCCGTCCAGTCCGACGTCACGCCGACGCCGAAGTTGTACCTGCGTCTCGTCTCATCGTCCGTGAGCGCCTCCCACAACCGCTCCGGCGTCGTCTTGATGTAGAGCACTTGACTTAGACACTGCACCGAGTATCGTGCTCGGCATGAATGCCAAACGCAGCACTTCACGTAGGGCAATCGGCATCGTCCGCGTTTCACAGACAGGCGGCCGGGCAGGCGAGAGCTTCGCATCACCCGCCGAGCAGACGGACCGCATCGCCGCCGCGTGCAAGCGTGACGGGCTCGTGCTCGTGCAGACGTTCGAGGAACTCGACGTGTCCGGTGGGAAGTCGCTCGCGAAGCGCGCGGGACTCCTCGCCGCCGTCGCGATGATCGAGGCTGGGCAAGCGGAGGTCATCGCAGCGGCCTACTTTGACCGGCTGTTTCGGTCGCTCAAGACACAAGCCGAAGTCATCGACCGCGTCGAAGCGGTCGGCGGTCAAGTCATCGCCGTCGATGTCGGGCGCATCACGGGCGAGAGCGCGGGGACGTGGCTCACCTCGACGATGATGGGCGCAGTCTCCGAGTACTACCGCCGCTCGATCACGGAGCGCAGCGCGGACGCGCAAGCGCGCGCCGTCGAGCGCGGCGTCGCGCCAGGCGCGACAACGGCGCCGGTCGGCTACGTTCGCCCGCGCGCCGAGGATGGCTCGGCGCTTCCCTACGCGATCGACCCTAGGACGGCGCCGATCATTCGGGAGGTGTTCGAGCGGCGTGCTGCCGGCGGGGGGATCGCTGAGCTGGCGCGTCTGCTGGAAGGCGCCAAGGTCACGACCGGGCGGGGCTCGAAGTCGTGGGCGCTGCCGGCGGTGCGCGGGCTCCTACGGAATCCCGCCTATCACGGCGAGGTCCGCTTCGGCAAGCTCGCGAATCCGACCGCGCACGAGGCGATCGTAGACTTTCCGCTATGGCAGGCTGCGCAACGTCCGGGCGCCGGCCTGCGATCATCGCGGAGCGGCGGCGAGTACCTGCTGAGCGGCTCCCTGCGCTGCGCTGCGTGCGGCTACGCGCTGGAAGCCACGCGGGAATCGGCCAAGCACGGGGCGCGGCGCGTGTACCGCTGCAAGCGTCGCCACGCGGGCGGCGTGTGTCCGGCGCCCGCGAGGTCGCCACGGGAGCCGATCGAGGCGCTCGTGATCGCCTTCTATGAGAACTACTGGTGGAAGCTATTCGAGGCGCGCACGTCGCCCGTGATCCTGCCCGGTGAGCCGGCGCCCGACGTGGACGGGCTCACCGAAGCGTTAGCGATCGCAGAGCGGCGACTAGAACAGGCGCTCGCGCCGGAAGTGCAGGACGCGGCGGGCGAGGGCTGGGCGGCGATGGTCCACGAACGCCGCAAGGCGCGCGACAATGCCGCGCTCGCACTCGGGCGCGCTCGCGCTGAGAGCGGCACGCCCGATCGCGTCGGCACCTACGCGGGATGGCTGCGCGGCTTCCGAACGACGGACCCCGCGACTCGGCGCGAGCTGATCGCCCGCGACTTCCCGGTGATCGCGCTACGGCGTGACGGCGAGCTGATCGGCTTCCCGTCTCACGTCACGCAGCCCGACGTGCCGAAGCGCGGGCTTCGCGGATCAGTGCCGACGCTGCACCCGATCACGGCGACGGGCGACTCGCTGCCGATCAAGCTCTAGCGCCGAGCCAATGCCACACGCCACGATAGCCATTGAGCGTGGCTCGCTCGATCCCGGCCTCGTTGTTCTCCGGCTCGATCGCGGTGGGCAAGCTCGTCGAACGTTTGTACGATCGTACAAGGATTAGTATCACTGATCCCTCGACCGCCGTAGCGGAGCCGGCGAAGACCTAGCGCGACTCACGGGCTCGCGCTCCGCCTGCGATAACGCTCTGGTGGGCGCGCGGCGACCTCACGAATCAGCCAGGCGCTCGCGCTGTCTGGGTGCCGTAGACCACGCTTCCTCAACTCGTCGACCTGCGCCGATGTCAGCACGACGCGCGGTCGCGACGGCGAGAGCGAGTCTCTACCGCGGTAGAGTCTCGGCTGCTCGACCTTCGCGACCTTCGCCCTGAGTCGCGCGCGCTGCCGGCGCTCCCTCTTCGCCTCCGGATGGGTCTTGCGGCTCATCGCGGCCACTGCCGAGCGGCCCAACAGTCATCGCCCCAGACGAGCACCTCGCTCGCGTCATAGGGCGGCGGCCTGAAGGCGTTAGGCGCCTTCGTCCACTCCTCGCCACGCTCGATCGCCTCCCGGATGTCGGCGTCCACATCGTCCGGTACGTGCGTGTCGTCCTTGACCTCGCGCCAGCACGCCTCAAGCAAGCGGCGCGCCTTGCGCGCTCCGCCCCAGTCGATGAGGTCGGCCGCTGTAGGTCCGACCAGTAGCGCGAAGAACACGGCACCGCCCGCGCCCGACAACTCGCGCAGTCGAGCCCGCTCCGTCTTTGTCGGCGTTACATTTGTAACGGTCATGCTTTACCGCCATTCAATAGTGTGAGTGCTCGGGTGATATCGCCCGCCAGGTCGTCATCGTCGTCTTGCTCGATGACCACGCCCAACCGCTTGCGCGCGCTCGGCGTGAGCCCGAGCACGTCCGCCAGCTTGTCGGCGTCCAACCTCGCGCGCCGCTCAAGCTCCACATCTGGATGGGTGATCGTCTGCCGCATCGACCCCTTGCTCAGCCACGCACTCTCGGGATCGTCGCCGTCCGCACGAGCAGCGATCCGCTCGCGCGCCAGTCGGCTCATCTCCGATGCTCGGCACAGTCGTTCAAGCGCATCCGTGTCACTCTCACGCCAGACGCCCAGCTCACGGAGTGCCTTGATCGACCTCGCCCACAGCGCGCGCTCAGGCGCAGCGAAGTCCTTCGGTGGTATGGGCAGGCGAGCAGCCATCACCCACCCACCGGCATCGCGGAGTGACGCCCTGCCGTGGTAACATGTACGCACGTACTGAGCGAGCAGCCGGAAGACGCCGTCGACAAGCGCCAAGCACCGGCCCAACGGAACAACCCGCTAGCCCGACTCAGCGCTACGCAGCGACAGCACCGCAGGGCAGGACGAAGTGCCAGAGAGCCACGACACCGCCAGCCGGTGGCGTCAATCGCTGCCACTAAACGACCATCTACACCCCCGCCCTGCCGCTCGCGAAATAGCCCAGCGGGGAGAATCTCAATTTTCGAGGAGGCGTCGAGCCCCAATCCCAATACAATTGTATTGGTTTCTGCGGCGGCGTCGAGGATGTCGAGGTCGGAATAAGCAGCGCCGCGGCGCTGCTTATCGAGGGCGTCGAGGTCACAGCCGGTGTCGCCAATGTCGGAACCACGGTTCCGACTTTCGAGGGCGTCGAGGTCACAGCCGGTGTCGCCCGAGTGTGCACAATTGTGCACACTC
>PMKB01000302.1:0-211 GCA_003157595.1 Solirubrobacterales bacterium | reverse complement strand
GTGGTGGTGGTGCGGGCGTCGGCGATCGCACGCTTGAGCGTCGAGAGTTTCAGCGGCCCTCCGACCATTGCGCCCTTGGAGGCGAAGCGCTCACCGTAGGCGCGGCGCCAGGCGCCGACCTCTAGCGCGCGGTCGGAGCGGTCGCCGGTCACTAGGTGCTCGGTGAGGTGCTCGGGGTGCTCGTGCGCGTCGCCGTCGATGCGGCCGGCGA
>PMKB01000334.1 GCA_003157595.1 Solirubrobacterales bacterium | reverse complement strand
GTGAAGAGCGCCGAGCCGTGCGTGCGTGGTGTCACGCCGACCTCGATCGTGATCTCGCGGATCTCGCCCGCCGCGCGCCCGTCGGGACGCTTCTTGTGCACGGCGATGCGCTCACGGATGATCGAGCGCTCGAGCTTGTCGAACACCATCTGCGCAGCGGCGTGGCGGTCGGCATGGCCCTCGCCGTCGGGATCGCCGGCGAACTGCTCGAGCACCGCCGTCTCGACGGCCTTGGTGGCCGCCTGGCGCTCGAGCTTGTCCTCGACCTGCGTGGCGGCGTCCAGCGCGGCGCCGTGGGCGGCGCGAACGGCGTCCATCAGGCCACTGTCCACTTCGGGAACGACGACCTCGCGCTTGGCCTTGCCGACCTTCGCGGCGAGCTCGCGCTGCAGCGCGCACAGCTTCTTGATCTCGCCATGGGCGATGTCGAGGGCGTCGAGGATCTCGGCTTCGGGGATCTCCCGGGCGCCGGCCTCGACCATCAGGATCGCGTCCTCGGTCCCGGCGACCGTCAGCTCGAGCTCGCTGACTCCGACCAGGTCCTCCTCGCGCGGGTTGACCACGAAGTTGCCGTCGATCTTGCCGATCCGCACGGCGCCGACGGGGGTCGCCAGGGGGATGTCGGAGATCATCAGCGCGGCGGAGGCGCCGTTCATCGCGAGGATGTCGTAGGGGTGGACGTGGTCCACCGAGAGCGGCATCGCGACGATCTGGGTCTCATAGCGCCAGCTCTTGGGGAGCAGCGGCCGGATCGGCCGGTCGATCATGCGCGCCGTCAGCGTGCCCTTCTCGCCCGCGCGTCCCTCGCGCTTGAAGAACGAGCCGGGAATCTTCCCGGCGGCATACATCCGCTCCTCGACATCGACGGTGAGCGGGAGAAAATCTGTGTCGCGGAGATTTCCGGCGGTTGCGGTCGCAAGGACCATCGTGTCGCCCTGGCGGACCACGACGGCCCCGCCTGCCTGCTTTGCGATCCGTCCGGTCTCGAACGAGATCTCGTTCCCGGCGATCTCCACGGAGAGCCGGGTGACGGTGTTACTGCTCATGTAATTACCTTCCTGTCCGCCTTCGGCGGCGGAGCTTGCTGGTCTTTTTCCTGTTAAGGGATGTCTTGATCCTACCCGGTCAGGCGGGCGATCAACTCGGCGTCGGGTGGCCCGGGCGCAAACGTGCCACCGGCGATCAGCGTCGGCGTCACGGCGACGCCGGCGCGCATCCCGGCGCGGGTCTGCTCGCGCACGAGCTCCGCGACGGCCTGCGAGCGCCGGTCGCGCTCGAATCGCTCGAGATCCAGGCGCAGTGCGCCGGCGTGCGCCCACAGGTGCGGATCGTCGGTGTGCGCGGGATCGGCGAACAGCGCGTCGTGCAGCTCCCAGAAGCGCCCCTGGCGCCCGGCCGCCTCGACCGCGCAAGCCAGCGGCACCGCCCGCGGATGCTTGGCGGCGATCGCGAAATGCCGAAACGCCACCCGCAGCGGCGCGCCGCGCAGGCGCTCGTGCGCCAGTGCACAGCGCGGACAGGTGAAGTCGGCGTAGAGGATCACCAGCGGCCAGGCGGGATCGCCGCGCAGGTGGTCGGCGTCACTGAGCCCGGGCGCCGGGGCGCTGCGAAGGTCGCTCACGGCTTCCTAGGCTAGCGGTCGGGGTATTTGGGATCGGTGCATGCACCGATCCCGGGGGTTGGCGCATGCGCCAACCCCCGGGTGGGTGCATGCACCCACCCGAACAGCGCCCTAAACCGCGTCGAGCCCGTCGAAGATCAGGTTCGCGCCCGGCAGCTCGGACGTCGATTGCGCCTGATGGCTCCAGCGCACGATCGCGCCCGAGTCGACGATCACCAGCGCGCGCTGCGGGTGCCCGTGCTCGTGCAGGACACCGAACGCGCGGCAGGTCGCGCCCTTGGGCTCGAAGTCTGAGAGCTGCGCGATCGAGCTGCCCAGCTCGTGCCTGAAGGCGGCCTGCGAGTGGACCGCGTCGGTCGAGATCGCGTAGAGCGTCGCGCCCCGCTGCGCGAGCTCGGGCAGAACCTCTTCGTAGAGCGTCAGCTGGTCGCTGCAGACGGAGGTAAAGGCGTAGGGATAGAAGACCAGGACGCTTGTGTGACCGAGCAGGTCCGCTCGCGTGAACGGCTGCTCGTCCTGCGTCATCAGCGTGAACTGCGGCGCCGGCGTGCCGGGCGCGAGCACGCTCACCTGCGCAGCCCGAGGTCCTTGATCAGCTCGCGGTAGCCCTCGAGGTCGTTGCGCTGGAGGTAGTTCAGGAAGCGCCGGCGGCTGCCGACCAGCATCAGCAGGCCGCGCCGCGAGTGGTGGTCGCGCTTGTGCTCGCGCAGATGCTCGGTGAGCTGGTTGATCCGCTCGGTGAGCTGCGCGATCTGAACCTTGACGTTGCCGGTGTCGTGCTCGTTCGCGCCGTATCGCGCGGTGAGCTCGCGCTTGCGTTCAGTTGTCAGGGTCATCGACGGCCGTGAACGGTAGCAGAGACGCCGATCAGCCAAGGGCGGCGGCGCAGATCGCGCGCGCCCGCGCGACGTCTGCGTGCATCTCCTCGATCAGCGCTTCGGCGGTCGCGAAACGCCGTTCGCCCCGCAGGCGCTCGAGGAAGCGCAGACGCAGCTCGGTCCCGTAGAGGTCGCCGTCGAAGTCGATCAGGTGGGCCTCGATCAGCTCCGCGCGACCGCTGCCGAAGGTCGGGCGCACGCCGATGTTGACCGCCGCCGCGGTCCCGTTGGCGAGGCACGCGTAGACACCGTGACCCGGGCACGCGAGGCCCTCCGGCGGGACAATGTTCGCCGTCGGGAAACCCAGATCGCGTCCGCGACGGTCGCCGTCGACGACGAGCCCGCCAAGCTCGTAGGGGCCGCCGAGCGCCAACGCGGCGCGCGCGACCTCGCCGGCCGCGATCAGCGAGCGGATGTGGCTCGAGGACACGATCTCCCCTTCGACCTCGCGCAGCGGTACCACGCGAGCGCCGAAGCGCCCGTCGGCGGCGAGCATCTGCGCATCGCCCTGGGCGCCTGCGCCGAAACGGAAGTTCTCGCCGACCGACACCGTGCGCGAGGCCAGCTTCGCCACCAGCACCTCGTCGATGAACTGGGCCGCGGTGTGGGCGGCAAACTCCGCGTCGAAGCGGATCACGATCAGCTCGTCGACACCGAGCGCGGCGATGATCTCGGCCTTGCGCTCAAGCGGCGTCAGCAGCTTCGGCATGTGCGAGGGCGCGATCACCGCGACCGGGTGGGGCTCGAACGTCAGCACGGTGTCTGAGCCGGCGATCACCTCGCGGTGGCCGAGATGCACGCCGTCGAAGGTTCCGACCGCGATCGCGCCGGCGCGGGGCTGCGCGTCCCTGAACTCGGTCAGGCGCATGGCGGGCGAGGGATCCGGCGCATCGGTGGCGAAGCCTATTGGCCTCTCAAGCCCACCTGCACGCGCAGCACCCCGTCGCGCTCGCTCGCCACCGCGACGGCCTCCCCGGCGCCGTCGGTCAGCAGCACTGGGCCTTCGAGCCCACGCCCCGCCACGCCGCGGCCGTGCGCTGCGGCGTCGACCTCCTGCTCGTCCAGCGCAAGGGTCGTGCCGAAGCGCCCCCAGGCGGCGGCGAGGTCCTGCGGCTCCGCGACCCCCTGCCCCGGCCAGGCGCCGTCGGCCGTGAACGGCCCGATCGCCAGCCGCCGGAGCTTCAGGCAGTAGGCGTCCCCGAGCTCGGCGACCAGCGAGCGCACGTAGGTGCCCGAGGAGCAGACGAACCGCAGGCCGGCGCGGTCGCGCTCGCGCCAGAGCACGCTTGACTCGAACACCGTCACCTCGCGCTCCGCCGTCTGGACGTCCTCGCCGCGGCGCGCGCGCACATACGCCCGCTCGCCGTCGACCTTGACCGCCGAGTGGGCGGGCGGGCGCTGGCGCAGCGTCCCGAGCGCCAGCGCGAGCGTCTCCGGCACGACCCCTGTCTGCACGATCTCGCCCTCGGGATCCCCGGTCGAGGAGGTGGCGCCGAGCATGACCTCGACCTCATAGGTCTTCGGCAGCTCCACGAAGAACCGCGCCAGCCGCGTCGCCCGCCCCACGAGCACGATCAATAGGCCGGTCGCAAACGGATCAAGCGTGCCGGCGTGTCCGACGCGGCGCACGCCCAGCGCACGGCGCGCGCGAGCGACCATGTCATGCGAGGTGATCCCGGCGGGCTTGTCGGCCGGCAGGATGCCCGACGGTGAACCCTGATTCAAACCTGCGCGCGGATCGCGTCGATCAGCTCGCCGGCTGGCAGATCGCTCGTGAAGCCGGCGGCGCGACGGTGCCCGCCGCCCCCGAAGGCGCGCGCGATCGCCGAGACGTCCACGTCGTCGTCGCTGGCGCGCAGCGACACCTTCTGCGCCCCGGCGCGGCCGCCGGCGCAGACCTCGCGGATCAGCGCCGCGACCTTCGTGTCCTTGACGGCGCGCAGGTAATCCACAACCCCCTCGGCGAAGCTGTCGTCGGCTCCCGTCGCTGCGAAGTCCTCGCCGGTCAGCACGGCGACCATCAGGCGCTCGTCCTCGAAGCGTCGCGTGCTGGTCAGCGCCCGCCCCAGCAGTTCGAGCTTGGCGAACGGCGTGTCCTCGTAGATCTGGCGGTAGATGCGGCCGACGTCGACGCCCGCGCCGATCAGCTCCGCGGCCATCACGTGAGCGCGCGGTGTGGTGCTCTCGTAGGAGAAGCGCCCGGTGTCTGTGACCAGTCCGACGTAGAGCGCCTCGGCGATCGTCGGCGAGATCTCGACGCCGAGCCCGCGCATCAGATCCCAGACGATCTCGGCGGTGCAGGAGGCCTCCTCGACGACGTGGTTGACCGTGCCAAAGCGGGTGTTGTCGTGGTGGTGGTCGATGTTGATCAGCGGCTCGGCCTCGCGCATCGCCGCGAGCGGGTTGCGGTCGAGGTTGCCGCAGTCGAGGAAGATCGTGGTGCGGGCCTCGAGGTCGTCAGGCGCCTGCGTGCTCAGTCCGTCCAGTGCGAAGAAGCGATACTCGGGCGGCAGCGGAAACTCCTCGGGGGCGATCACGATCACCGCGTCCTTGTGCAGTGCGCGCAGCACCGCCTGCATCGCGACGAGTGAGCCGAGCGCGTCGCCGTCGAGGTTCTCGTGCGTGACGACGGCGAAGCGCTCCCCGGCGACGATCGCGCGCATCACCCGCTCGCGCGTGCTGAGCGCCAGTGAGGTCGCCTCGGTCATCGCGGCTCGCGCAGCAGCGACTCGACGCGCAGCGCCCGGTCGGTCGTCGAGTCGTAGACGAACTCCAGCCGCGGCGTGCGCTTGAGTGACAGCTCGCTGGCGATCCGTCCCTGCAGCAGGCCGTGGGCGCTGCCCAGCGCGGCGAGCGAGTCGGTGCGGGCGTCGGCGTCGCCGAGCACGCTCACGAACACGCGCGCGGCATGCAGGTCTGGGCTTGTCTTGACGTCGGTCACCGTGATGAATCCGAACCGTGGGTCTGACAGCTCTCCGGCTAGCGCGTCCGCGAGGACCTGGCGAATCGCCTCGTCGACCCGGCGCATGCGCTCCCCAGCCATACTAGCCCTTGCCGGCTCGCCGCCCACCGCTCAGGCGAGCGCGCGTTCCACCTTGCGTGTCTCGTAGACCTCGAGCACATCGTCCACCTTCACGTCCTGGAAGCTTGCGAGCACGATCCCGCACTCGAACCCGCTGGCAACCTCGCGCGTATCCTCGTTGAAGCGCTTGAGGCTCGCGACAGTCGTCTCGTAGATCACCGTGCCGTCTCGCACGACACGAACCTTCGCCCCGCGCGTCACTTTCCCTTCGGTGACAAAGCAGCCTGCGATCGTGCCGATGCGCGACGCACGGAAGGTCTGGCGCACCTCGACCTGGCCGACGGTGTCCTCGACCTCGTCCGGTTCGAGCATGCCCTGCATCGCGGCGCGCAGCTCGTCGATCGCGCGGTAGATCACCGAGTACCCGCGAATCTCGATCCCCTCGCGCTCGGCGAGCGCCCGGGCGTCGCCGACCGGTCGCACGTTGAAGGCCAGGATCACGGCGTCGGACGCGGCCGCCAGCATCACGTCGGACTCGGTGATGCCGCCGACGCCGCGCAGGATGATGTTGACTGACACCTCGTTCTGGGGCAGCTTGGCGATCTCGTCCTCAACCGCCTCGACCGAGCCGGACACGTCGCCCTTGAGCACGAGGTTGAGCTCCTTGACCGCGCCCTCCTGGGCGAGCTTGAAGACGTCCTCGAGCGAGATCTTGCGACCCGAGCGGCGCGCCAGGGCCTCGGTCTTCAGCCGCGTCGCGCGCTGGCTGGCGAGCTGGCGGGCGCGGCGCTCGTTCTCGACCACGTGGGCGTACTCGCCGGCCTCCGGCACGCCGTCGAAGCCGAGCACCTCGACCGGCTCGCCCGGCCCCGCGGTCTTCGAGCGCGTGCCAAGGAAGTCGTTCATCGCCCGCACCCTCCCGACGTTCGCGCCGGCGACCAGCGCATCGCCAATGTGCAGCGTGCCGCGCGAGACCAGCAACGTGACGACCGGACCGCGGCCGGGATCCAGCCGCGACTCGATCACCACGCCCGAGGCGTCGGCGGAGGGGTTCGCGCGCAGGTCCTCGAGCTCCGCGACGACCTGGATCGTGTCGAGCAGCTCCTCGAGGCCCTGCTTGGTCTTCGCCGAGACGTCCACGAACTCGACGTCGCCGCCCCATTCGGCGGGTTGCAGGCCGCGCGTGGTCATCTCCGTGCGGACGCGGTCTGGCT
>PMKB01000195.1:1917-11830 GCA_003157595.1 Solirubrobacterales bacterium | reverse complement strand
GCGGTCGATGTCGAGCACCTTGACCTGGACCGTGTCGCCGATCTCGAGGACCTCGCTCGGATGGTTGACGTGCGACCACGAAAGCTCGGAGATGTGGATCAGTCCGTCGATCCCGTCAAGGTCGACGAATGCGCCGAAGTCAACGATGTTGGAGATCTGGCCCTCGACGACGAGGCCCGGGGTGAGACGGTCGAGGATCTGCTGGCGGACCTCCTTGCGCTCCTCCTCGAGGACCGCGCGACGCGAGAGCACGACGTTGTTGCGGGAGCGGTTGAGCTCGATCACCTTGCACTCGATCTGCGTGCCCATGTACTCGTCGAGGTTGGGCACACGGCGGATGTCGACCAGCGAGGCGGGCAGGAAGCCGCGCACCCCGAGATCGATGATCAACCCACCCTTGACCACCTCGATCACCGTCCCCTCGACCGGCTCGCCCGACTCCGCGGCCGCCTCGATCCGCCGCCACGCCTTCTCGAAGCGCGCGCGCTTCTTGGACATGATCAGGCGGCCGTCCTGGTCCTCCTTGGTGAGGACCAGCGCATCGACCTCCTCGCCGAGCGTGACCTCGTCGTGCGGGTCGACGGCCTTGCGGATCGACAGTTCGTTGGCCGGGATGACTCCTTCGGACTTGTAGCCGATGTCGACGAGCACCTCGTCGTGGTCGATTCGCACGACGTGGCCCGTGACGACCTCGCCCTCTTCGAAGGGGCGCATCGTCGCGTCGTAGTTCGGGACTATCTGCCCATCGATCTCGAGCAGAAGCCCATCCGAGCCCTCGACGATCTTGGCAGTGGGGTTCTCCATCACGGTGCTCACCGCGCGAAAGCGTAGCGCAGCACCGCAGTCAGACCGTCCTCCACACGCGTATGATCGGCGCTGATGCCCACCCGCGCCACCAAGCGCGGCGCGCAGCGCACGCCGCTCACGCGCGATTGTGACGTGCTGATCTGTGGCGCCAGCTTCGCCGGACTGACGCTCGCGCGAGAGCTCGAGGACACCGGCGCGCACGTGCTGGTGCTGGATCGCTACGAGATCGGCGAACGCTCGACCTCGGCCTGCGCGGCGCCGACGGACTGGCTCGTGCGGCTCGGTCTGGGGCAAACGATCCGCCAGACCTTCGGCGAGCTCGTGATGCACACCGCATCGAGCACCGTCCGCTGGCCCCTGCCGTTCACCTTCTCCACGTTCGACTACCGCTCACTGTGCGGCCTGCTGCATGAAGGGGCGCCGTCGAGCAAGTTCGAAACCGCCACCGTCGCGGGCATCGACACGGGTCCCGTGCACGTCGTCCACACCGACCGCGGGGAGCTGCGGGCGCCGCTGGTCGTCGACGCGCTCGGCTGGCGTCGCGTGCTCTCCAACGCGCCGGCGATCCAGCCGCCGCACGCACGCCTGTCACGGGGCCTCGAGGTGCATGCCGACGGCTCCGGGGACGACCTGGAGGTCTGGATCGATCGCCGCTACGTCCGGGCCGGCTACAGCTGGAGCTTCCCCGCCGCGGGCGAGTTGCGAATCGGCTGCGGTTCGTTCGAGCCGCGCGACCACGTCAAGGAGGCGACCGTCGAGCTGGCCGCGCGGCTCGACGTTCCCGCCGACCGCTACCAGGGGAACTGGATCCCGCACAAGCTGAGAGCCGCCACCGAGGACGGCGTGTTCTTCGTCGGCGATTCTGCCGGGCACTGCCTGCCGCTGACGGCCGAGGGTATCCGTCCCGCCTTCTACTTCGCGCTTGCACTGGGCCGCGAACTGCGCCACACGCTGGCCGGGCGAGCAACCCGCCAGCAGGCACTCGAGCGCTACAGCGCCTTCAGCGCCCAGCACGCCTGGACCTACGCCTGCATGCTGGCCGCCCAGCATCTCGTCGGCCGGACCACGGCGAGCGTCGCGCTGCGCGCGGCAGTTCGCGCGGCGGGCCTACCCATGATCGGCCGCTGGGCGTTCCAGCACTATCTGGCGATCGCCCCGCCGCAGTTCGCTCAGTGCCGCAGGATCAGCCAGGTGCCGGCGACCGCCGCCGGCACGCCGGCGATGCGCGTCGCATCGAGCGCCTGGTAGCCGAAGCCGAAACTGTCGATCACGACCGCAGGCGCCAACAACACCGCACGATCGCCGGCGCGCGCCCGATCGTCATTTCGCCTCGAGCCAGTTCGGGCCGACGCCGAGGTCGACCGCCAGCGGCGGGTCGAGCGCCCACGCGCCGACCATCTCCGCCTCGACGAGCTTGCGCAGGCCGTCCATCTCCTCCTGCGGCCCCTCGAACAGCAGCTCGTCGTGGATCTGCAGGATCAGCCGGGAGCGCAGCTCGGCGACGGCGCGCTGGCAGCGCACCATCGCGACCTTGATGATGTCGGCCGCCGTGCCCTGGATGACGGTGTTGACCGCCAAGCGCTCGCCGAGCGCATGCTGCTGGCGGTTGCGCGCGCGCAGCTCGGGAATCTGGCGGCGGCGCCCGAGTAGCGTCGTCACGTAGCCCTGTTCGATCGCCTGCGCGATCGTCTTCTCGATGAACTCGCGCACAGCCGGGAAGCGCTCGAAGTATGTGGCGATGAAGACGGCCGCCTCCTCGCGAGGGATCTGCAGACGATCGGCAAGGCCGAAATCCGTCAGCCCGTAGACGATCCCGTAGTTCACCATCTTCGCCTTCGAGCGCATGCCGGCATCGAGCTGCTCGGCGTCGACGCCGAAGACCTGGCAGGCGGTGGCGGTGTGGACGTCCTCGCCGCGACGGAAGATCTCCTTCAGAACCGGCTCCTGCGCGAGCTGCGCGAGGATGCGCAACTCGACCTGGGAATAGTCGGCGGCGAGCAGGACGCAGCCGGGGCCGGCGACGAAACAGCCACGGATCTCGCGCCCGAGCGGGGTGCGGATCGGGACGTTCTGCAGGTTTGGATTGACCGACGAGAGCCGGCCGGTCGCGGCGACCGTCTGGACGAAGGTCGTGTGCAGCCGCGAGTGCTCATCGACGAGCGCGGGCAGCGGCTCGAGATAGGTCTTGACGAGCGTGGACAGCTCCCGCCAGCGCTCGACCATCGGCACGATCTCGTGCTCGTCGCGAATCGCGGCAAGCACGCGGGCGTCGGTCGAGTAGCCGGTCTTGCCGCGGCGCTTGCGCGAGAGCGTCAGCTTCTCGAACAGGATCGATCCGAGCTGCTGGGGCGAGCCGATCAGGAACTCCTCGCCGGCAGCGTCGTGGATTGAGTGCTCTAGCTGCGCCACCTCCTCTTGCACGCGGGCTGTGATCGCAGCGAGGCGGTCGAGGTCGAGCGCGATCCCGGCCTCCTCCATCGCGCGCAGCACAGCGACCAGCGGGAGCTCGACTTCGTCGAACAGAGACGTGAGTCCGCGCTGCGCGAGCTCGGGTCGCTGCGCGACGGCGAGCGCCGCCACGGCGGCCGCCTGCCAGGCCGCTCGCTCGGTGTGTCCCGGGTCGATCCCGCGGTCCTCGCACAGCTCACCGAGCGGATAGCCGCGCCGCGCCGGGTCGAGCAGGTAGGCGGCGATCATCGTGTCGAACGATAGGCCGGCCGGAACAGTCCCGAGCGCCTTGGCGTCGTGGGCGACCACGGCACGGTCGCCGAGCGCCGCGATCAGCTCCGCGGGCCCCCCACAGTCGCCCACGAGCACCTCGGCTTCCCCGGTCGCCACCCCGAACCGCCACGGACCGCCGTCGCCGAACAGCGCGCCCTCGGGAATGAGCGGTGGGCACACCGCGACCGCCACCTCCCCCCCACCGATGCTGGCGAGACGGGCGAGCGCGACCTCTCGAACCACACCAACCGGCCCCGAGACCGCCGCAGCGGGGGGTGCCGCAGGCACCCCCCCGAGAGCCTCCTCCAGCCGGCGCAGCGGGTCGCGGAGCTCATAGCGACGGAAGGTCTCCCGCAGGGCGGTGAGGTCGGGCTCGGCGGCAAGCACGTCGGCGAGCGAGAGCTCGAGCGGCAGGTCGCGCTGCATCGTCGCGAGCTGCTTGGAAACGATCGCGTCGGCGCGGTGCGCGACGAGGTTCTCGCGGCGCTTGACCCCGCTGACCTCGTCGGTGCGCTCGAGCAGCGACTCGAGTGTCCCGAAGGTCGCCAACAGCTCAGCGGCGGTCTTCTCGCCGATTCCCGGGACGCCCGGGATGTTGTCGGATGTGTCGCCCTTCAACCCGTAGAAGTCGGGAATCTGCTCGGGCGCGATGCCGTAGCGCTCGATCACGGCAGCCCGGTCGTAGAGCTTAGTCTCGGTGATCCCGCGCGCGGTCGCCATCACTGTCACAAGCCCTTGCTCGTCGATCAACTGGAAGGCGTCGCGATCGCCGGTCACGATCGAGACTGCGATCCCCTGCTCGATCGCACGCTGCGCGATCGTCGCAAGCACGTCGTCGGCCTCGAAGCCTTCCACGCGGGCGTTGCGATAGCCGAATGCCTCTACCAGCGGCTCGAACGCCGGCCATTGCTCGCGCAGCATGTCGGGCCGCGAGCGCCGCTGCGCCTTGTACTCGGGGTAGGCCTCGGTGCGACCGGAGGTGCCGGCGTCCCACGCCACGATCGTCGGCGTCGCGCCGTACTCGGTGATCAACTTCACGAGCATCGAGGCGAAGCCGAAGATCGCGTTCGTCGGCTCGCCGGTCGAGGTCGCGATCGACTCCGGCAGTGCGAAGAAAGCGCGGTAGACGAGGCTGTTGCCGTCGATCAGGAACAACGCGGGCGCGGGCACTGCGACGTGACTCTAGTGGAGCATCGGGGCCCACTAGGATCAGCTGTGATGCGAGTCACAGTGACCGGCGGCAGCGGGCTGATCGGCGGCCGGGTCGTCGCGGCGCTGAGGGCGCGTGGTGACGAGGTGACCATCCTCGGCCGCTCCGGCTCGGGCAGCTCGGTCGGTTGGGATCCGCTCGCTCGACCGGCGCCGGCGGCCGCCCTCGAGGGTCGTGACGGCGTGATCCACCTCGCCGGCGAGCCGATCGCCCAGCGCTGGACCCCCGCCGTGCGCGAGGCGATCCGCGCCAGCCGCACAACCGGCACGGCGAACCTGGTCGCGGGCATCGAGGCGCTCTCCGAGCGTCCGCGAGTGCTGGTCAGCGCATCCGCCGTCGGCTACTACGGCGATCGCGGCGACGAGCTCCTGACCGAAGCATCCGCCCCCGGGGACGGTTGGCTCGCCGCCGTCTGCGTCGAGTGGGAGCGCGCCGCGCTCGCCGCGCGCGAGCTCGGGCTGGGCGTCTGCGTGCTGCGCACCGGCGTCGTGCTCGACCGCCACGGCGGCGCGCTGGCGAAGATGATGCCGCCGTTTCGGCTGGGCGTCGGGGGGCCGGTCGCGGGTGGGCGCCAGTACGTCTCGTGGATCGCCGTCGCCGACCTTGTCGCGTTCTACCTCGCGGCGCTCGACGACTCCCGCTACGACGGTCCGCTCAACGCGACCGCGCCGGCGCCGGTCACCAACGCCGAGCTCTCCAGGGCGCTCGGGCGCGCGCTGCGCCGCCCGGCCGTGCTGCCGATTCCCGGCGCCGCCTTGAAGCTGCTCTACGGCGGCATGGCCGAGATCGTCACCGACAGCCAGAACGCGGTGCCGGCGCGAGCCCTCGAGTTCGGGCACCGCTTCGAGCACCCGGAGTTGGCAGACGCGCTTGCGTACGCGCTCGGGCGCGCTCGGCCCGGCGTCAGCTGAGCGGGCGCGCCAGCACCAGCTCACCCGAGGGGCTGACGCGGTAGCCGTCGAAGCTCGCCAGTGAGCTGTCGCCGTTGGCGTTGATCGTGTAGTCGCCGATCGTGCCCCTGAACCCGGCCCGTCCAAGCGCGAAGAACGCACTGAGCAGCACCGGGCGCGAGGCGGCCTTTCGCCCCGCTTTCCTGATCGCAAGCAGGACGTCGTTCATCGCGTCGTAGCCGTAGAGCGCGTACGCGCTCGGCGCCAGGGCGAACATGCGCCGGTATTGCGCGAACACCTGTTGCGCAGCCGCCGGGTACTGGTTCAGCTCGAGGATCGGGCTGGTCACATAGGTCGCGCTCGCCGCGCCTGCGAGGCCGTGCAGGAACGCCGGCGTGGCGAGCGTGCTCGGGGCGAACAGCAACGCTGCGGGCATGGCCGCGTGCAGCTCCCGCCAGAGCGCCTGCGCGCCGCCGTCGGGTGCCCCGCCGAGCAGGATCGCGCCCGGCTGCTCAGCCGCGACCGCCGCCGCCAGGCGCGCGTAGTCCCCCGGGCGCGTGAGCGACGCGGTGTCGATCCCCGAGTGCCTGACGACCACGTTGATGCCCGCTGCCGCCGCGTCGCTCGCGACCTCCGACGCGATCACTGCATCGTAGTCATCGGGCGCGTTCGAATTGTCAGCGAGCAGCGCCAGACGCGTCACGCCGAGCGATCGCATCCAGCTGACCGTCGCCCTGGCCTCGACGAGATCGGACGGCAACAGGCGCGCGAACGTGGGGGTGCCGTAGGCGTCGAAGGCACCCGGGTCGCCGGTCAGGTCCGCTGGGTTGGAGTCGCTGAATCCGATGTAGGGGCTCCCCGGGCTGATCTGCAGAATGTCGTTCTGGTTGTTGAGCGAAAGCGATATCGCTGTCGCGGCCGAGTCGTAGTCGCCGATGTAGGCAACAGTGCTCAGATCGGCGGAGGCGCTGTGCGCCGACTGCCCGATCCGCGCGTCGAGGTTGCGAAGCGGATTGGGGAGCAGCGGATCGGACACCGTGGGGTCGGGGTAGTCGTTGAGCGACTCGAGGCTCACGTGCAGCCTGCCGACGTGTCCGCCATGGTCGTAGAGCGCGAGCACTTCGCCGTCGACGATGCTCGTCATCTGCGCGCCGTCGGGTCCGAGCAGCGGCAGATCCGAGTAGACGGTCAGCGTGGTCGCCGAATAGGTGTCGTTTCCGCCAAGGATGGTGCCGCTCGAGCCGCAGCCGGCGATCACCACTGCCACTGCCAATACCAGGCACGCGCTCCGCGCCCTCCTGGCGGACACCCCACCGTTCATGGGAGTGTGATCTCGCGCTGCAGCGCGAGCCCGCCGGCAGCCGTGACCCTGTAGCCGTCGAAGGTGCGCAGCGAGGAGTCTCCGTTGCCGTTGATCGTGTAGTTGCCGATCACGGCGTGGATCACTCCCAGGTGGTGGAAGAAGATGCGCAGCAGATCGGCGTGGTCGGTGGCGCCGGCGCCGGCCAGCCTGATCGCCGACAGTATGTCCTCCATTGCGGCGTAGCCGTAGAGCGCATAGGCCGCGACGCGCTTGACGTGGTAGCGGCCGCGGTACGCGCGCGCCATCGCCCGCGCGGCTGCCGGGTACTGGCTCAGCTCGAGGATCGGGCTGGTCACATACGTCGCGCCCGCAGCGGACCGGCACCCCACCGAGCGTCCCTGCGCGCTCGTGCAGGTCCCCGCCGCCTTCGCGACGGCGGTCAGGAACGCGGGCGTAGCGAGCGTGCTCGGAGCGAACAGCTTGGCGTGCGGCACCATCGCGTGCAGCTCACGCCACAGCGCGATCGCGCCGATCCCGGGGGTCGCGCCGAGCAGCACGGCATCGGGGCGCTGCGCGGCCACAGGGGTCGCGATCTGGGCATAGCCCTGCGGCTGGGTGTTGGTCTGCGTGTCGATCGACTGTTGCAGTCCGACGACGGTGATGCCGGCCATCGGAGCGTCGTTGGCGACCTGTTGCGCGATCGCGGCGTCGAACACCGAGACGTCACCGAGCACGTACAGGCGCGTCACTCCGCGCGAGCGCATGTAGCTCACGGTGGCCTCCGCCTCGACGAGGTCCGACGGCACGAGCCGAGCGAAGCTCTTCTCGCCGTTCGACGGGTAGTAGCGCGCCGGGTCGCCCGTGCCGTCGGCAGGGTTCGCATCGGTGAAGCCGATGTAGGGACTCCACGGACTGACCTGCAGGATGCCGCTCTGGCTGAGCGCCTGCAGCGAGAGCGCCGTCGCGGCCGAGTCGTAGTCGCCGATATAGGCCACCGCGGTGGAGTTCGAGGACGCGGTCTGCGCGTTGGCCGCGGTGAGGCTCGGGCTGTAGTTGCCGGTGGCCGCGTCCGCGTCGTTGAGCGGCGCCAGGTTCACGTCGTAGCTCCCGCTGCGCCCGTGCGGGCCGTAGGCCACCCGGTGATGGGACTGCTCGAGCGCCAGGCGTGCGCCTCGCAGGATGCTCAGCTGCTGGGCGCTGCGCTGCCGCGACGTGGCCGGGCCCGCGGTGGGCAGGTCGGTGTAGATCGTCAACACCCTCGGCGTGCGCGACGAGGCCGGGTCGCTTCGGAGCGAAACGGTGGCCTGGCTGCCGCAGCCGGCGAGCACGACTGCGAGCGCACAAACGAGCCAGGCTGCCGTTCGGTGGTTGCGCAATCGAGGTTCCAGACGTCGTCTTTACCGGGGCCCGGGCGTCCGATCACCGCGCCGGGCCGGCGCGATTCTAACGGCCCGATGCGCGCGCGCTGCCACCGAGGAGGTAGCGCAGCGCGATTCGCCCGCCGGCGCCGAGCACGATCACCACGAGGGCGAGGAGGCCCGAGTCCAGCCCGCTGTAGCCGAGCGACCAGAGCACGATCCAGATGACCAGACCTGCGGTGGTGGCGAGCAGGAGTCCCATGCGCGCCGATTCTATGCCAATGCGCGCGTGAGCCATCGCGATACCCACGACTCGCGTCCGCACGGGCGACGCAGACGTCTCACGCCAGGGCGGCAGCGAACTCGGCGACCAGCCGGCCGACCGCGGCGGCGCCGTCGGCCTCCTCTCCGGCGGCTCGCACCAGGCGCGAGCCGACGATTACGCCGTCCGCCCCGGCATCGGCGGCAGCGGCGGCCTGCGCCGGAGTGGAGATTCCGAAGCCGAGCGCGACGGGCACCGCGGTGCGGGCGTGCGCACGCGCAAGCAGTGGCTCGAGCGAGCTCGCCTCGCCGGCACGCTCGCCGGTCGTGCCGGTGACCGCGACGACGTAGACGAAGCCCTGAGCACGCGCCCCGATCCGCGCGAGGCGCTCATCGGGTGTCGTCGGCGCGACGAGCGGCACCAGCGCGACCCCGACGGACTGCGCCGCCGCGGCGATGTCGTCGGCCTCCTCGAGCGGAAGGTCGGGGACGATCAGGCCGCTCACGCCGCAGCCCGCGAGGCGTTCGAGGAACCGCTGCACTCCGGCCGCCAGCACGACGTTGACGTAGGTCATCGCAATCACCGGCAAAAGCGGCGTCAGCGCAGCCGCGACCTCGAGCACCGAGTCGACGCCGGCACCGCCGGCGAGCGCGCGGGTTGCCGCGGCGTGGATCACCGGTCCGTCGGCCAGCGGGTCGGAAAACGGGATCCCCAACTCGAGCATGTCGGCGCCCGCCGCCGCGGCGGCCTCGCCGATCCGCCGCGAGGTCTCCAGGTCGGGGAAGCCGCCCATCAGGTAGGGCATCAACGCTGCGCGTTTGCCGGCGGCTGCGAACGCCGCGGCGATGCGCTGCTCACCCGCGCCGCTCATCGGAGGGGGCGCAGCGCCATAACCTCTGCGAGGTCCTTGTCGCCGCGGCCGGAGAGNNGTAGTCGAGCCCGGCCGAGACCGAATGGGCTTCGAGGATCTGCCCATCCTCGTCGGCGAGGACTGCCGACAGCGACCCGTGCAGTACTCCGGCCCTGCCGCCGGCGGTCAGCGGTGCCCCGTGGCGTCCGGTTTCGATGCCGGCGCCCGCCGCTTCCACGCCGATCAGCTCCACGCCGCTATCGGCGACGAACGGCGTGAAGATGCCGATGGAGTTGGAGCCGCCGCCGACACAGGCNNCGCCGGGTAGGGCGCCGGCCCGACCGCGCTGCCGATGATGTAGTGCGTCGTCGCGACGTTCTCGACCCAGTCGCGGATCGCGGCCGAGATGGCTTCCTTCAACGTGCGCGCGCCGGCGCCGACCGCCACCACCCGAGCGCCGAGCAGCGCCATGCGCTGTACGTTGGGCTGCTGGCGGCGGATGTCCTCCTCGC
>PMKB01000195.1:0-1905 GCA_003157595.1 Solirubrobacterales bacterium | reverse complement strand
GTGTGGTTGAGGTCCTCACGCTTCAGCCAGAGCGGGCGCCCGGCACGCTCGCTCAGGTGACGCGCCTCATACAGCGGCGTTGGACGGCCGGCGAAGTCGCGCATCAGCACCGCCAGCGCCGCTCGGAAATCGGCGGCCGCCCAGGCCTCGATCCAGGCCTCTTCCAGCTCCGCGAGCGCGGGCATCAGTGTCTCGGGCACGTACTGGCCGCCGTAGGGGCCATAGCGGTGCGCGACCACTCCGCTCACGCCGCCACCACCTCGGCCGCGGCGAAGAATGCCCGCATACGCTGGGGATCCTTGATCCCGGGGGCCCCCTCGACGCCGCTTGAGACATCGACCGCGAATGGATGCGTCGTCGCGATCGCCGCGGCGACGCGTTCGGGATCGAGGCCGCCGCCGACGATCAGCGGCACCTTCGAGGGCCGCTTGGACAGAAGCGTCCAGTCGAAGCTTTCGCCGGTGCCGCCGCGCAATCCGGGCGCGTAGCCGTCAGCCAGGTGGAAATCGGTGTGGAAGCGCGCGAGCCCGCGCACCGTGAACAGACCTCTGATCGACGCGGCCTTGATCGTCCGCGCGCCGGTCCGCCGCGCGACCTCCGCGCAGAACGCCGGGCCCTCGTCGCCATGCAGCTGTACCAGCGTCAGTCCGACGCGCTCGCTGACGCGGGCGATCTCATCGAGCGGCGCGTTCACGAACACGCCGGCGAGCTCGACGCGGCGGCGCAGCACAGCACCGATCGTCTCCGCCTCGGCCAGCGTGCAGCAGCGCCCCGAACCGGGGTAGAACACCATGCCAAGGGCCCACGCCCCCAGTTCGACCGCCAGCTCGGCGTCAGCCAAGCGCGTCACGCCACAGATCTTCACGCGTGCGGGTGTCATGCCCACAAACTAGCGTGTGGTCACGCTGAGGTCCCGCTCGCGCCGTGACCGCGCGACCCGCGAGAAGACCGACGCGGCACCCCACACCAGGGCAGTCAGCCGCCCGGCCGGGGCGAGCGATGGCGTCGGCCATCGCTCGTCGGCAGGAGCGTTCAGCCCGACGACGGCAGCGCGTCCGGACGCGTTCCAAGCGTGACGTCCACGGTGAGGTGCTTGGACCCACGAACGATCCCGAGCTTGACGGCCTGACCCGGACGGTCGGCGACGATCGCGTTCTCGAGCGACGACGCGCTCGCGATTCGTCGTCCGTCGAGTGACACGATGATGTCGCCACCGCTGTAGACCTGGGTGATGCCGTCTGCGAGCGTGACCAGGAGGTTGCCCGCCCGCAGTCCTGCGCGAGCAGCGGGAGAGGGGCTCTGCACGGTCTGGATCAACGCGCCGTAGCTCGCGCCCAGGCGCAGCGGCGCGAACGCCGGGTCGACCGTGGTCGTGGTGATCCCGAGGAAGCCCTGAATCACCTTGCCGGTCCTCTCGATCTGTGGAATGACCGCCAACGCCGTGTTGATCGGGATTGCGAATCCGATTCCGACGCTGCCGCTACCCGATCCGCCGCCGGTCTCGATCTGGGAGTTGATCCCGATCACCTGGCCCTGCGCGTTGATCAGTGGCCCGCCCGAGTTACCTGGGTTGATCGGCGCGTCGGTCTGGATCACGTTGTCGATCTCGAAGCTGTTCGGCGCCTGAATCTCGCGCTGGAGCGCAGACACCACACCGGTGGTCAGCGAGCGCGGAAGGCCGAACGGATTGCCGATCGCGGCAGTCGGATCGCCGACCGCCACGGTGTCGGAGTTCCCGAGTGGCAGCGGCACGAGGTGCAGTCCGTCGGGGTTCACCTTCAGCAGGGCGAGGTCGTCGTCGGGATCCTTGCCGATCACTTTGGCGGTGACGGTCTGGTTGTCGGCGAAAGCCACGGTGATCTTCACAGCGCCCGCGATCACGTGGTTGTTGGTCAGGATCACGCC
>PMKB01000269.1 GCA_003157595.1 Solirubrobacterales bacterium | reverse complement strand
CGAGCCCGCGCACGAGCCGGACCGTCCCCCGATCGACATCCAGGATCGAGGGAACGCCCTCGTCGGTGACGATCAGTCGAAGGTGGGTGGCGCCGAGCAGCGGCGGGCCGGTCAGCCGCGTGGGGTAGGAGGCGGAGCGCAGCGCCGGCGAGTGCGGCGAGGGGGCGCCGCCGCGATCGGCGAGCACCAGCGCGCCGGCCAGGAGCGCTGCCAGGGTGGCGCCTGCCGCGGCGAGGCGGTGCCGGCGTCGGCGCCGCGCCTCCCTGATCACGCCGAGCTCGGGCGCTTGCGGCGGCTGGGGGCTCTCGATCAGCAGCATCATCTATTGGAGCTACTATGACTAGCACAACTGCGGATGTCAAGATACTGCCGCTGTGGCGCCCGCCCGCACCGACATTCCCTACCGCTCCCAGTACGCCTCGCCCGAACTGGCCGGCGAGATCGTCGCCGGGCGCCTCGCGCTCGTCGATGACCCGCGCTGGCGCGAGGCGGGAGCGCTCGACCGCGAGGAGTACGTGCGCTGGGCGCGCTGTGGCTGCGGGATGGCGTGCCTGCAGATGATCCTCGGGGCGCGCGGCGAGGCGGTGCCGGCACTCGCCGAGCTGGGCCGGGGCGCGATCGCCTACGGCGCCTACGAGGCGCGGCCGGCGCGTGGGTTCGGGCCGTTGATCTACGCCGGCTTCGTCGACTTCGTCGCCGCGGAGTTCGACCTGCACGCGCGCGTCGTCGCGCCGCTGGCTCTGGCGGACCTGATCGCCGCGGCCGAACGCGACGAGGTGGTGCTTGCTTCGGTCAGCGCCGCGATTCGCACACCGGCGGCGCTGCCGGAGCGCCGCGGCGGGCATCTCGTGCTCGTGATCGACGTCTCGGCGGACGGTGAGCGGTTGTGCTTCCACGACCCGGCGGGCGACCGCGCGCAGAACACGAGCGGCGTCTGGCTCGCGCGTGCGGTCTTCGCCCGCTTCTACGCCGAGCGCGGGATCGCCGTGGAGCTGCCCCGGGCGGAGCGCTGCTGAGCGCGCCGTTCAGGGCTGCAGCGTCGCGAGCCGGTCGCGCAGGAACGCCCGCTCGACCTCGTTCTCGGTGAGCGCCAGCGCCTGCGTGTAGGCGGCGCGGGCCTCCTCGCCCCGGCCGAGCCGGCGCAGGAAGTCGGCGCGTGCGGCCGCGAGGTAGCGGTAAGCGGCCAGCGCCGGCTCATCGCTCAGCTCATCCAGCGCGAGCAGGCCGGCCTGCGGCCCGTCCGCGAGCCCGATCGCGGCGGCGCGGTTGAGCGCGACGACCGGCGAGGGCCAGACCTCGGCGAGCCGGTCGTAGAGGCCGACGATCTCCGCCCAGTCGGTCTGCTCGAAGCTCGGCGCGCTCGCGTGTACGGCGGCGATCGCGGCCATCAGTACGAAGCGGCCGGGCGCTCGGGCGCGCAACGCCTCCTGCACGAGCGCCGCACCCTCGGCGATCGCGACACGGTCCCAGCGCGAGCGGTCCTGATCGGCGAGCAACGCCAGCTCGCCCTGCTCCGAGACGCGGGTCGCGCTGCGCGCGTGCGTCAGGACGATCAGCGCGAGCAGGCCGGCGACCTCCCCGTCCGCGGGCAGCAGCAGGCGCAGCATGCGGCCAAGGTCGAGCGAACGCTCGACCAGGTCGGCGCGCACGAGCGCACCGCCGCCGGGCGCCGTGTGCCCCGTCGTGAAGACCAGGTGCACGACGCTGAGCACGGCCTCGATGCGCTGCGGCAGCTCCTGCGCGCCGGGCACGCGGTAGGGAATGCGCGCCGCCGCGATCTTCTTCTTGGCCCGCGTGATCCGCGCCGCCATCGTCGGCTCGCTGACGAGGAACGCCTGGGCGATCTCGGCGGTGCTCAGGCCGCAGACCAGACGCAGCGTCAGGGCGACCTGCGCCGCGGTTGCCAGCGCGGGATGGCAGCAGGTGAAGATCAGCCGCAGACGGTCGTCGGCGACCTCGTGGGGCTGCTCGTGATCGGCCTCCGTCTCGGCCCGTTCGTCCGCCAGCAGCGGCAGAGAGCGCGTGAACCGGGCGTCGCGGCGGCGCAGATCGAGCGCGCGCCGCCGCGCCACCGTCGTGAGCCAGGCGCCGGGGCTGGCCGGAATCCCGTCGCTCGCCCAGTGCTCGAGCGCGCGCGCGTATGCGTCCTGCACGCACTCCTCCGCCAGGTCGATGTCACGCGTCACGCGCACCGTCGCCGCGAGCACGAACGCCCACTCGCGACGATGCGCTTGCGCCACCGCGTCCGCGACGGTCGGGGGAGCGGGCACGGCCAAGGCTCAGTCGAACACCCGGATCGGACGCACCTCGACGCCGCCGAAGCGGGCCGGGACCTGCTTGGCGATCCCGATCGCCTGATCGAGGTCCGCGGCCTCGATCAGGTAATAGCCGCCGAGTGCCTCCTTGGTCTCGACGAACGGCCCGTCGGTCACGGTCAGCTCGCCCGAGGAGTCCCTGCGGATCGAGGTTGCCGCGCCGCTCGGCGCGAGCGCGTTGCCGCCGCTGACCGCGGCGCGGTTGGCCTCGCCGAAGGCGCCGTGTTCTGCATAGATCTCGTGGGAGGTCAGCTCGTCGGCGTCCGCCCACGACGCCTCGTTCTCGTAGAGCAGAATCAGATATCCAGCCATCGCTTGATCCTTTCGTTCAGGGCCCGCGATCGGGCCTCGCCACCTCTACGACGAACGAGTTGCCCGCAGATCGACACGCCCGGGCGCCGCGGCGCGAGCAGCCCGGGATGCGGCCGCGGCCGCTGCGATCAGTCGGCGCCGGCCTCGCCGTCCCAGTAGTCGACACCGCTCGAGCGGTGCACGATCACGTCGTCGGCCTTGCCGGCGGTCCAGATCGCGATCTTGTCGCTGTCGGGATAGACCGTCGCCGCCGGCCAGCGGAGCGTCGAGAACATGAACACGCGGACGGCTTGCGTGGTCTCGTTGGTCAGCTTGTGGGCACCCTCGGCGTTTGGTGGGAAGCACACGACGTCCCAGGGGGCGAGCCGCTCGCTCCCCTGTGGATGGCGCAGCGTCGGGGTGCCGTGGAGCACGAGCAGCCACTCCTCCTCGGCGTGCTCATAGTGGTAGGGACAGATCGACTCACCGGCCGGAAGCTCGTAGACGCTCGCCCCGAGCTGGTCCGCGGACAGCATCGGGCCGAGGCGGAACAGGCCGGCGCGGTAGCCCTCGGGGTCGTCCGGGTCGTACTCGAACTGGGGTGCTTCGATGTTGATCTTTTGCATCGCGCGACGGTAGCAGCGCCGAGCGGCGCTGTCGCCGGCCGGCGGCCGCGGCGCCGCCGCGCACGATGCGAGGCCGGCGCCGCGCTAGGCGATCGTGAAGCGATCGACGGCGGCAGCGCCGCTGCCGCCGGGTCCGACCGCGCGCACGTAGAACACGTACTTGCCGGCCTTCAGGTTCCTGTAGGTCTTCGGTGAGGTGCAGCCGCCGTAGCTGGGGGCGGGCGTCGTCGTCTTGCCCTTGGATTTCACGCTTCGCACGAGGGCGCA
Organism: Solirubrobacterales bacterium; assembly: GCA_003157595.1. Classification (GTDB taxonomy): domain Bacteria; phylum Actinomycetota; class Thermoleophilia; order Solirubrobacterales; family Solirubrobacteraceae; genus Palsa-513. The sequence continues at coordinate 15,246 of PMKB01000269.1, read as the reverse complement.
CTGGAAGCCGCTGGACTTGCCTGACGCCTTGAACGTGAACTTGGCGCTGCGAGCGCTCGAGCTGATCTTCCTGGCGGTCAGGGTCGCCGTGGGCGCCAACGGCTTCGACGGGGACGATGACGTCGCGGACACGATGACCGCGCTGGCGAGCGAGTTGGCCGGCGAGCTCGCGCCCGCCGCGTTGGTGGCGGTTTCCGCCACCCGCAGCGTGTACCCCGCATCGGCGCTCGTCAGCGTGTAGCCCTGAGCCGTCGCGCCGGTGATCGCGCTGCAGCTCGCACCCGCGCAGCGGTACCACTGGTAGCTGTAGCCGGTGGGGCCGTTCGACCAGCTCCCGTGCTGCTCGCCCAGCGTGTTGCCCACGGTCGTGGCGCCGGAGATCGTCGGCGGCGAGAGGCTGGCCGGAGGCGTCGAAGCCGGCGTCGTCGAGATGGTCGCGGCAGCGGCCACGATCGCAGTCGCGACGGAGCTGGCGGCAGCGCCCGGTCCGGCGCCGTTGGCGGCCACCTCCAGCACCCGCAGCGTATGGCCCACATCGGCGGCGGTCGGCGCGTAGGTGCGGGAGCTTCCCGGGGCGGCGGTGGCGCTGCAGTTCGCGCCGGCGATGTCGCAGTCCAGCCACTGGTAGGTGAACGAGGTGGGGCTGTTCGTCCAGCTGCCGCGGTTCGTCGTCAGCAGGAGGCCCTGCATGGGGCTGCCGGTTATCGTCGGCGCGCTCGTGTTGAAGGGCACAGCGAGCGCCGCGACAACGGCCGAGACGTCCGGGAAGCCCGATGCCCTGTCGGTGTAGTCGATGGAGAACGTCAAGCCACCGGCGAGCGGCGGGCTGACCGTGACCGTGGCGAACTGGCCGCTGGGGGGGCTGCCGGAGTAGCTGATGAAGTAGTCGTCGTCGCCGAGTGCCGCCGCGCCGGCGTAGGACGAGCTCGGCTCGAGCACGAGCGTGCCGTCGAGTGCCATGTTGGCGGCGATGTCGAAGCCGTACTGGTCGCCGACTCCGGTGATCGGGACGCTCAGGCTACCGGCGGCGGTCTGCGTGTAGCCGCCCTCCAGTTCGGTGTTGCCGTTGACCCTCACCGCTCCGGCGTTCGTCAAGCTGCCCTTGATCTCCCCGTAGGTCTCGAACGCGAGGCTTCCCGAATTGGTGAGCACGCCGGTCAGGTCGATCTCGCCACCGGACAGCACGATCGTGCCGGCGTTGGTGAAGGCGCCGGCGTGAAGGATTGCGTGCATGGGGAAGTACTCGTTGCCGTTGCCGGCGAGCGTCAAGGTGTCCGCCGCGGGAACGCCGGTCTTCAGCGTGACCGTGCTGTAGTCGGCGGCGAAGCTGACCGAGCCGGCGGACGGGCTGAGGTTCAGCGTGGCGCCGTCGGCTTCGAGCGGGTTGCCGGTCGCCGTGCCCGCCTGCTGGTCGAAGGTGGAGCCCGAGAGCCCGACGTCGCCGTTGTTGGCGATCGTGCCGCCCTCGAGGGTGAAGGTCGAGCTCTGCACGGCGAGCGTGCCGTTGTTGGTGATCGTGCCGCCGCTGAGGGCAAAGGGCGAGTTCTGCTCGGCGAAGGTGCCGTTGTTGACGAGCGTGCCGCCCGTGACGTCGGTGCTTTCGCTGACCGTCAGCGAGTAGCCGGTGGCGACGGTGGTCGTGCCGGCGCTCTGGTTGAAGACGGCAAGCAGCGTGCCGGCGGCGTTGAAGGTCCCGTTGTTGTCGAAGGTCACGTTGATCATGCCGGAGCCGGCGTCGAGCGTGCCGTCGTTGGTGAGAACGTTCATGTTCAGGGCGCAGCCGTCGCCGAGCGAGATCGTCCCCTTGTTGGTCACGTCGGTGAGACTGCCGTCGCCCAGATTGCCACCGCTGACGCCCAGCGTCTCGCCGGCCGCGATTGTGCCGTTGGTCAGCGTGTCGTTGCCGACCAGGAGGCTCGCCGAGCCCGAGCTCGGGTCCGCGGAGAGGTTGGCGTCGTCGACCTCCAGCTGGTTGCCGGTGGCGGTGCCGGCGCTGTGGCTGAAGGCACCCTGGTCCTGGTGGAAGCCGCCGTCGTTGATGATCGTGCCGCCGGTGAAGTCGAAGCTGTCAGCGCCGATCTGCAGGGACTGGCCCGCGGCGATGCTGAGCGTGCCACTGTTGGTGATGGTGTCGCCACCGCCTGTGGTCCAGTCCATCTCGACGCTGCCGTTGACGTCGAAGATCCCGGTGTTGACGAAGTTGCCGTTGATCTCACCGCCGGTGGCGGTGAGCGTGCCGGAGTTGGTCAGGCCGGCGAGGTTCAGTTGGCTGCCGCTTGAGAGTGCGATCGTGCCGGCGTTGGTGACGGTGGACACGCCGGTGGCGCTCGTGAGATAGCCGTCGTCGAGGCCGCCGTTGCTATTTGTCACCGTGAGCGTGTCGCCCGCGCCGACGTCGCCGGTCAGCGTGTCGGTACCGTTGTTGACCGTGATGTCGGCGGAGCCGGTGGAGGGGTCCGCGAGCAGATCGGCGTTGTCGATCATCAGCGGGTTGCCGCTGGCGGCGCCGGCGGTGTGGTTAAACGTGCCGTTGTGCTGATAGAAGGTGCCGCTGTTGCTGATCGTGCCGCCGTTCAGGTTGAAGACGACGCTGCTGTCGGCCGGCGCGATGTCAAGGGCCTGGCCTGCTGCGATGTTTATCGTCCCGGTGTTGGCGAAGGTGAGGTCGCTGCCGCCAGGGTCCAGGTTGGTGTTGCCATTGACGTTGAAGGACCCGGTGTTGTCAATGCTGCCGTAGATGTAGGCGGAGCCGTTGCCGGCGGCGGTGGTGATCGTGCCGGCGTTGTAGATGGTGCCGGGCGCATCGCCGCTCTCTGAGAGCAAGCCGTAGAAGTTGTTGAGCGTGATGGTGCCGTCGTTGTAGACGTCCCCAAAGGCGGCCAGGTGCGCCTGGTTGTTGTTGGAGTCGTTGGTCAACTCGAGCGCGGCGCCAGCTGCGATCTGCAGCGTGCCGACCTCTGCGGCACCGGTCTTGGTGCGATCGTCGTTCGGCGCCCAGTCGAAGAACCGGGAGCCGAACGGGCCATATTGGACGACCTCGGAGCCTGCGGGGATGCAGGCGTTCGTGGAGGCGGTCGGCACGCCGGCGCTCCAGCCGCCGGTCAGGTCGATCCACACCGGGCTTTCGATCTCGACTGAATGCCAGCCGGGTGTGTCCTCCCAGTTGGGGGTCCACGTGGTGTGGCCCAGAAGGTTTCCGTTGGGAGCGTCGAAATACGGGATCGTTGCGACGGCCTCCGGCGTCCAATTGTCGTCACACGCTGGAGCGGCGAGCGCGCTGGCCGTGACGGCGGGCGCGAATGCTGCCCCGGAGGGCGATCCCCACGCGTCGCCGGCGCGCGAGCGCGGCCAGGTCACCGCGTGCGTGCCAGCCAGTGCCGGCGCCGGCACCAGCAGCGCCAAGAGGAGGAGTAGCAAGGCTACCGACCCGAGAACCGCGGGGTATGCGACCGACCGCCTCACAGCGACCTTCTCTACATCGCGCAGGCAGGATGAAAACCCGCTGCCAAGTATCGCACTCCGGCGCGCGGTGGCGGGTGAACTTTCTGCTGTGTCGATTTGGAGGCTGATGTATACTTTATGGGACGACTGGCCAAAGGTGGCAAGGCCGCCTGCCGGCTGGCGGAGTGATGGTTAATCACTACCCTCGGCGGCAGTGTCAGCTGCCAGCGGACCTTACGGCCACAGCCGCTCAGCGCATGTCACACGGCGCGGAGTGGGGTGGGGCGGGGCGGGATCGTGGGCTTGAACGTCCGTCTCGATAACGCGAACAGCGGTTTTCTGTGCGCCGCTGCGCGACGATCGGTTGCTGGTTGTGGGTGACAGCGCGGCAGCAGGCGTGTGAGCTGACGCTTGGTCTGGCGGGCGTGGGGGAGCGCGACCACCACGGGCGCCCGTCGCTTCGCGTCGGCGGACGGATCTTCGCCACGCGTTGGAACGCCGTGCGCATGAACGTGATGGTCGACGAGGGCGGGATCCGCACCTACGCGGCGAGCGACGCGGGCGTCTTCTCGGAGGTCTGGTGGGGCCGGCAGCTTTGTGTCGTGCGCGTGCGCGTGCAGGTCGTCAGCGAGGGCGACCGCGCGACCTGTTGACCGACGCCTGGGAGGAAGGGCGCTGGCGGCCATGCGCGGGCGGCGACAGAGGCGACCGCCGGATGCGCTCAGCCGGTCAAGGGGCGTCGTGCGGCTCGCGCTTCTCGCGGTTGGCGGCCTCGATCTCCTCGGCGTGGCGTTCGTTGAACTCGCGGCCGGCGCGAATGAACTCGAGGATCAGCTGCATTTGCTCCTGGGTGTAGTGCTGATGGAGCTGCTCGGCGAGCTCGGCGTGGGAGCGGTAGAAGCGAACGGTGAGCTCGCGAACCGCCGGCGTCAGCTCGACAAGCACGCGACGGCGGTCTGCGGGGTCGTGCACGCGGCGGGCGTAGCCGGCCCGCTCGAGGCGGTCGAGCGCGGTGGTGATCGCGCCGCTCGTCAGCCCGGTGGCCTCGGCCAGGCGGCCCGCTGGGACGGCCCCCTCGCGGTCGAGCGTGTCGAGGCAGCGCATGTCTGTGCGGTTGACGCCAATCGCGTCGGCGACGGCTTGGTCAAAGCGGTCGGTCGCGGCCTGCGAGCGGCGTACCTCGTCGATCAGCTCCCGAAGGGTTTCACGTTTATCATTTGACATTCTGATCTCTTGACTGCTAAGTTGTCAGTCAGTCGAATCTTAGCGGAGGCGGGATGGCAACGGCGATACTGGCAGAGGGGTTGCGAAAGTCCTATCCGCCGGACGTGCAGGCGCTCGATGGTCTGAACCTGTCGGTGGAGGCCGGGACGATCTTCGGCCTGCTCGGTCCCAACGGCGCCGGCAAGTCGACGACGATCAGGGTGCTCTCGACGCTGTCGCGTCCCGACGGCGGCAGCGCGTCGGTGGCTGGCATCGACGTGCTGGCCGATCCGGTGGGGGTGCGCCGGGCGATCGGGGTCGTCGGCCAGAAGCACGGCGGGGCGCCCGAGGCGACCGGTCGCGAGAACCTCGTGCTGCAAGGCGAGTTCTACGGGATCACGGGGCGCGAGCTGCGCCGGCGCGTCGACGGATCACTCGAGCGCTTCGGCCTGCGCGATGCCGGCGACCGCCCGGCGAAGACGTATTCGGGCGGGATGCAGCGCCGCCTGGATATCGCGATGGGTCTGCTGCACCGCCCGCAGGTGCTGTTCCTCGATGAGCCGACGACGGGGCTTGACCCCGAGGCACGGTCCGAGATGTGGCACGAGATCGAGCGGCTCGCCGTCGAGGAGCAGATGACGATCCTGCTCAGCACGCACTACATGGAGGAGGCCGACAGGCTCGCCTCGCAGCTGGCGATCGTCGATCGCGGGCGGGTGGTTGTGGAGGGTGCGCCGGCGGAGTTGAAGAGCGCCCTGCGCGGCGACACGATCCACATCGAGCTGGCCGATCTCGAGCGCGCCGACGCGCGCGACGCACTCGCGGGCGTCGCCGGAGTCGAGGAGGTGTCGCTCACCGGCCGCACGCTGCGCGCCCGCGCGCGCGATGGCGGCGCCGCCATCCCTGAGGTGCTCGCGGCACTCGACGCGCGCGGCGTGAAGGCGCTCTCGGTCACCCTGGCACGGCCTTCGCTCGATGAGGTGTACCTGCGCCACGCGGGGCGGGCCTTCGCCCAGGCCCACAACGGACATGAGGAGGTGGCGGTATGACCGCCGTGCGACAGACCTGGCAGGTGACCCTCCGCGGCATCCGCGTATTCGTTCGCCAGCCCGCATACCTGGCGATGACGCTGACGCAGCCGATCATCTGGCTGCTGCTGTTCGGCGCGCTGTTCAAGGCGATCACGAAGATCCCCGGCTTTCATGGCGGCTCCTACATCAACTTCCTGACGCCGGGCATCGTCGTGATGCTCGCCGTGTCATCGGCTGGGTGGACCGGGATGGGCTTCATCGAGGACATCGCCAGCGGCGTCATCGACCGCGAGCTGGCCTCGCCGGTGTGGCGCGGCGCGCTCAACGCCGGCAGCGTGATCTACGCGGCGCTGATGGTCGCGCTGCAGACGGTGCTGATCGTGGCGCTTGCGCTCGTGCTCGGCGCCAACTATGTCGGCGGCGTCGGCGGAGTTCTGCTGCTGATCCTCGTTGCCGCCCTGCTCGCGGCGGCGTTTGCGTCGCTCTCCAACGGCGTGGCCCTGCTCGCGCGTCAGCGGGAGGCGCTGATCGGCGCGGTCACCTTCGTGATTCTGCCGCTGACATTCCTCTCGACCGCGCTGATGCAGCAGAGCCTCGTCCCGGCCTGGATCAGGACCGTGGCCAGGTTCAACCCCGTCAATTGGGCGGTCGAGGCAGGCCGCTCGGCGGCGATGCAGCACATCGACTGGGGGCTCGTCGCGAGCCGCATCGGACTGCTGCTCGCGTTGACGCTGTTCAGCGCGACACTCGCGACGCGCGCGTTCGTGCACTACCAGCGTTCGCTGTGAGCCCAGCGGCGGCCGGCTTGGTCCGCGCCGGCGCTCGGTTTACGGCGCCGCTACAGCGAGGCGCCGGCGAGCGCGGCGATGACGCCGATCGCGGCCGCGCCGAGCAGCGTTTCGACGACGCCGCGGCGCAGTAGCAGCAGGGCGATCGCGGCAGCCGCGAGCAGGCCGAACTGCCAAGCTTGCGTCAGCGCCAGGGCGAGTGTGATCGCGGCGCCGAGGACAGCGCCGACCGCCGCCGGCCCGGCGCCGTCGAGGAAGGCGCGCGCGTTCGCGTTTGCGCGCAGCCGCTCGAATCGGCCGCCGCCGAAGACGATGAACGAGAAGGATGGGCTGAAGGCGACCAGCGCGGCCAGGATGCCGCCGAGCAGCCCGTGTGCGGCGTAGCCGACGGCCGCGACCGTCGCGACGACGGGACCGGGGGTGATCTGCCCGAGCGCGACGGCGTTCAGGAACTGCGCGTTGGTCATCCAGTGGTAGGTGTGGACGGCGTCGCCCTGCATCAGCGGGATGATCACGAAGCCGCCGCCGAACGACAGCGCGCCGACCTTGAACGCCGTCCAGGCGAGCGAGCCGAGCGCTCCGCCTCGCGCGGCCGCAGACCCCAGCGCCGTGACCGGCCCCCAGTGGATCGCCGAGAGCGCAGCGGGTCGCCGCTGCAGGGCCAGCTCGATCAGGCCGCAGCCCAGCAGGACCAGGACGAGGCCGGGGCCGATCAGCGCCGCCGCGGCGACCGCCGCGGCGAGGTAGACGGCCCAGCGGGTCCGCCGCGCGCGATCCTCGCGGACGCGCTTGAAGCTCGGCCCGATCAGGCCGCGGGCGGCGTGGACTGCGACGGCGGCAACCGCGGCGCCGGCGCCGGCGCCGGCGCCGCGCACCCATAGCGGCGGAGCGTGGGCGAGGAACACCAGCGACAGCAGGAGGATCAGCACGACCGCGGGGACGATGAACCCGAGGCCGCCGACGATTGCGCCGGGGATCCCCCCGACGCGGTAGGCACAGAAGATGGCGAGCTGCGTCGATGCCGGACCGGGCAGCAGGCCGCAAGCTGCGTTGGCGTCCTCGAACTCGCGGGCGTCGATCCACCCCTCGCGTTCGACGACCAGGCGCCGCAGCAGCGCGATGTGCGCCGGCGGACCGCCGAAGCCGGTCAATCCGATCCAGCCCCAGGCGCGCGCGATCCGGCCAAGCGGAGCGCTCGCGCCGCCGGGCCGGGCGCCGGCGGGGCCGCCGGTCTCGAGCGGTTGTGTCATCGCAACGCCGCCGGCCTGACGCTAGTCGGCCGCCGCTGCCGCGCTCGCAGCCGCCACCCGGGCCGTGAGGTTGGCCGCGACGTCGGGCCATTCGCGATCGAGGATCGAGTAGACCGCGGAGCTGCGCCGGCTGCCGTCGTGGAGGATGCGGTCGTCGCGCTTGATTCCCTCGAACTGCGCCGGGAGCGCCTCGAGCGCGCGGCGCGAGCGCTCGTTGAGCGCGTTGGTCGAGAACTCCACGCGCTGGCAGCCGAGCGCCCCGAAGGCATGGTTGAGCATCATCAGCTTGGCCTCGACGTTGGCCCCGGTATGCCAGGCGGCGGAGGTCAGCCAGGTCCAGCCGATCTCCAGGCCGGCATGCTCCGGCCGCAGCGTCATGAAGCTGGTGGAGCCGATCGGCACCCCGGTGTGCGCGTCGAGCGTCGCGAAGGGCGCGCGCGTCCCCTGCTCACGCGCGCGCAGCGCATCCTCGAACCAGGCGCCGAAGGCCGCCGCGGTGGACATGTCGACGGTCCACCAGGCCCAGATCTCGGGCGGACGCGAGGCCTCCGCCAGCGCGTCGAAATGCCCCGGCGCGAGCGGCTCGAGGATCACGATCTCGCCGCTCAGGCGTGGCGCGAGGTTCCACACCGACGGGATGTTCCCAGCGCGCGGGGCGGAACGCCCGCTCGCCAGCTCCCAGCGCGCCGGACGGAACGCCCGCTCGGTCGCCGGGGTGTTGTGGCCGACCGCCTCCTACGCCACGGCCAGGCTCTGCGCCGGGACCGCCGCGCGAACCCAGTTGCCGACGATGTCGCGCATCGAGAGGATGCCGACGAGGTCGGGGCCGTCCATGACCAGCACGTGGCGAAAGCCACCGACCGTCATCTGCTCGGCGGCGCGCTGCAGCGGCCAGTCGAGAGCGGCGTAGACGACATTCGCGGTCAAGTGGTTCCCGACCGTCTCGGTGTCGAGGTCGCCGCCGCGGCCTGCGCAACGGAGCACGTCGCGCTCGGTGACGATCCCGGGCGCCGGCAGGTCGTGGTCGATCACGACCGCCGCGCCGGTTCCGCCTTCGGTCATGCGGCGCGCCGCCTCACGCATCGTGTGGCCGCTGCCAACGGTGATCGTGACCGGATTCATCGCCTGGCGCACCGTCATTGTCCGTCCTCCTGTGAGTCGCGGTGGCGTGTGGGTGAGCGCAGCGATTGTAGCGATCGTCACCCATTTTGCAACATCTGATACAAATTCTTTACCGCTTCTTACGGGAGTGGGCTGCCGTGCCGGGGGGGTGAACCGTCGCGGCCACCGGCTGCGGGCCGCGAGCGCCGGTTCACGGCTGCGATCGGATCTTCGAGGCGCCAAGCCGAGTCTCGCCGTCCACTAGCCTTCAGGCTCGGCCAGCGGCGCGCGTGAGTGGTTCGTGCGGTCGCGGAAGGGATCGTGCAATGAGAATCGGGCTGGCGTTGGGAGCCGGTGGCGTCGTCGGCGCGGCCTGGATGATCGGCGCGCTGGACGCGCTCGAGGAGCAGACCGGCTTTCGCGCTGCTGACGCGAGCGTCGTGCTCGGGACCTCGGTCGGCTCGCTGATCGCCACGATGGTCGCGGGGGATGTATCGACCGCCGCGATGGCGGCCTACGTCAGCGGCGACCCTGTGGAGGCCCCGTCGGAGCTGGATGGCCACGATGCGATGGCGCTGCGGCTCGCGCGCGTCCCGCTGCCGATCGGCCCGGGTTCGCTGCGGATGATGCTCGCGGCACGCAACCGCACGACCTTCCTCACCGGGCTTCTGCCGCGCGGAGTGCTGCGCACGGACGCGATCAGCCGCCTGGTCGAGCAGGCCGTTGGCAAGCAATGGCCGGATCGCTGCGCGCTGGCGATCGTCGCCTGCGACTACTCGAACGGAGAGCGCGTGGAGTTCGGGCCTGAGCGAACTCCGGCGGCGACCCCCGGCGAAGCGGTCGCCGCCTCCTGCGCGATCCCGGGGTTCTATGAGCCGGTGCGAATCGGCGGTCGGCGCTACATCGACGGCGGTGTGTACTCGCATTCGAACCTCGACCTGCTCGCCGCGTCGCAGCTCGACACGGTGATCGCGCTCAACCCGATGTCGTCGCCCGCCTGGCTGGCGGGCGGAGGGGTGACCGAGCGGATCGCCGGTGCGCGCCGGCGACGTTCGTCGGCGCTGCTCGCCGCGGAGGTGGGCGCGCTGCGTGAGACTGGCACGAACGTGCTTGTACTCGAGCCCGCGTTTGCCGATCTCGCGGCGATGGGCCCGAACATGATGGACCGCGGTCGCCGGGCGCAGGCGATCGAGGCCGGCCGTGCCAGCACCGCGCGCGCGCTGCGCCGATTGGGGCGAAAGCGCCTGCGCAAAGTCGGCCTCGCGGCCGGGTAGCATTTCTCGCTCCGACCGCTCGGAGTTTCGCGTGCAAGGTGCAGAACACGCCCATCAGCTGGGGCCGTTGCCGTCGACGAGACCGGTGCTCGAACCCGACTGAGCCGGCGTGCGCAGGGGCCATCCGCGCGAACTCGCCTGCCGCTGCGCCGCTCGCGCCACGCGGCTGCCGGGCCGCCGCGGCGCCCCGGCACCGCCGTCCTGCCTGGCTCGTGGAGGGGCCGCAGGGGCTGGTCGCCGCGCGGGCTGTGCAATGCCCGTTGACCGCAAGAATAGGAATAGCAGAATTACCATCGGCTAAGGTGACAATTAGGGGATGGGCAAGCCGGCAGCGGCTTTCCCGACGTTCGACATACTTCTGCCCAGCCGCAAGAGAGTGAGGACACCGAAATGGACCGCGAAGCACGCCGCGCGCTCGAGAGCTACCGCCGCACCGAAGCCGGCCCGTTGGAAAACGCACTCATCGACGATTTCGTCGCCGGCGAGTTCGACCGTCGCGAGCTGCTGCGGCGCGCGAGCATCCTCGGGCTTTCGATCCCTGTCGTCGGCGTGCTGCTGCGCGCAGCGGGGGAGCCGGTGCCTGCATTCGCCGCGGCGCATGGTGCTGCGAGCGCGAGCCGGCTTCGCGTCGCCATCATCCCGCCCCCGACGGGGTCGATCGAGCCGTCCACGGTCTCAGACATCGGTGGGCTCCAGACAGCCTCGATCGCCGGCGAGTACCTCGTGCGCGCCACGCAGAGCAAGACCCTGCTGCCCGAGCTCGCCCTCAGCTGGAGCACGAACCCGCAGGCATCGATCTGGACGTTCAAGCTGCGGCCCAATGTGAAGTTCCAGACAGGTCAGGCGCTGACCGCCGACGACGTCGTCGCGACGTGGAAGCGGCTCGCCTCGAAGGGCTCGCAGGCGCTCTCGGCGATCGGGAGCTACCTCGGCCCGGGCGGCGTTCAGAAGGTCGACGACCTCACCGTCGCCTTCCACCTCAACCAACCGGTCTCCAACTTCCCCTATCTGGTGAGCTCGACGACCTACCAGGGGATCATCCTTCCGGCCGACTACCAGCTCGGCACGTTCACGACCAAGCCGCAGACCACCGGCGCCTTCGCGCTCAGCGCGTACACCCCGGGCGTCAGCGCGACGTATCAGCGGTTCGGCGGCTGGTGGGGCGGGACGGCGCCGCTCGCCGGCGTCGATGTCACCTACTACACCGCGGCCGCCGCCGCGGACGCTGCGCTGCTGGGCGGGCAGATCGACCTCGTCGGGCAGGTTCAGCTCGCGACAGACCGCCCGCTGTTCAACAACTCGAACGTGCAGATCTTCACGGCCCGCGGCGCGACGCACCGCGAGGTGCCGCTGAGGGTCGATGACAACAACCCGCTCCAGGACTACCGGGTGCGCCAGGCCATCGCGCTAACGCTCGACCGGCCGGCGATCGTCAAGACACTGTTCAACGACCTCGCCGACATCGGCAACGACTCGCCGTTCGCGCCGGTCTACGGTCTGGCGACGAGCGTGCCGGCGCGCAAGCAGGATATCCGCAAGGCGAAGCAGCTGATCGCCGCTGCCGGGCACGAGAAGGGCTTCTCGCTCAAGCTCACGACCGAGCAGCTCGGCGAGATCCCCGAGCTCGCGCAGATCATCCAGAGCTCGGTCAAGGCAATCGGCATCGACCTTGGCCTGTCGATCCTGACCTCCACCGCGTATTACGCGGGAACGCAGACCGGACCGCCGAAGGGTTGGGGCGCCACGCCGTGGCTCAATGCGCCGGTCGACATCACCGATTGGGGGAGCCGCCCGGTTCCCAACGTGTTCCTCGTCAGCGCGCTCGAGACCAAGGGCGTGTGGAACGCCGCCCACTACTCGAACCCGAAGTTCGACTCCGGGGTCAGGTCGTTCCTCGGTGCGGCGAGCTTCAAGGATCAGGAAAAGTACGCGGTCGAGCTGGCGAACATCCTGCTGCACGACACGCCGGTGATCTTCCCCTACTTCTACTACTACCTGGCGGCCGGCTCGAAGAGCGTCAAGGGCTACACGGCGGACGCGAGCGCCGTTCTCCACCTGAGCAAGACGTCCCTGGCGTGAACGCGACCGCGCTACGCGCCCCCAGGCCCGCCGCCGCCGTGCGCCGCGGCACGGCCGGGGGGGCGCGGGGCGGGATGTGAGCCGCCGAGGGACGTGATGGCCCGCTTCCTGCTCAAGCGCCTGGCCCTCGCCGTGATCACGCTGGCGCTCGTGAGCGTGATCGTCTTTGCCATCGCGCAGCTGTTGCCCGGGAACGTCGGGCGCAACGTGCTCGGGGGCTTCGCAACGCAACAGTCCGTCAACCACCTGAACCACCAGCTCGGCGTGGACCGGCCGGTCTACGTCCAGTACGCCAGCTGGATCTCGAACTTCGTCCAGGGCAACCTCGGCAGCTCGCTCGAGTATCGCGTGGCGGTCTGGCCGCTGCTGAGCACGTCGCTACTCAACTCGCTCAAGCTCGCCGCCGTCGCCTTCGTGCTCCTCGTGCCGCTGAGCATCCTCGGCGGCGTGGTCGCCGCCCTGCGGCGCGGTCGCCTCGCCGATCGCGTGATCACCCTGGCCGGGCTGTCGCTGACGGCGATCCCGGAGTTCGTCTCCGCGATCGTCCTGATCCTCGTCTTTGGGCTGGCGCTCAAGGTGCTGCCGGTCGACGCCACAGCTCCACCCGGGGCCGGCTTCCTCACGCAGGTCAAGTACCTGCTGTTGCCGAGCCTGGCGCTCACCATGGTGCTGTTCGGATACATAGCCCGCATGGCGCGGGCCGGAACGATCGAGGCACTCGACGCCGACTACACGCGGACCGCCATTCTCAAGGGCGTTCGCACGCGCACCGTTATCCGCCGGCATGTGCTGCGCAACTCGCTGCTGCCGACGATCGCCGTGATCGCAACGCAGCTGGGATACCTGATCGGCGGACTTGTCGTGATCGAGAAGCTCTTCAACTACAACGGCATCGGGCAGCGCATCCTGACCGCCGCGCTGAACAAGGACTTCACGATGCTGGAGAGCAGCGTGCTCGTGATCGCGATCGTCTACCTCGCCGCGGCGCTGGTCGCCGACGTCCTCTACTCGGTGTTGAACCCACGCATCCGGTACGCCGAAGCGGCGTGAGCTCGATCGCCGTCGAACTCGTCCCGGCCCCGGCGACGGTCGCACGTCGCGAGACGCTGCGGGCGCTGCTGCGCTCGAAGACCTTCCTCGTCGGGGCTCTGGTTGTCTGCTGGTGGGTCTTCTGCGCGATCTTCGGCGCCACGATCGCGCCGCGGGATCCGCTCGCCCAGTCCGCGAATGTGCTCGCGGTACCCAGCGTCCATCACCTGTTCGGGACCGATCAGCTGGGCCGAGACGTGTTCTCGCGGGTGCTCGCGGGCGCGCGCAGCATCCTCACCATCGCCCCGGCCGCAACGGCACTCGCGATCGCGGCGGGCACGGCCGTCGGGCTCCTCACGGGCTACCGGCGAGGCGCCGTCGACGACATCGTCAGCCGCCTGATCGAGGCGATGCTGTCGCTGCCCCTCGTCGTGGTCGCGATCGTCGTTGCCGTGGCACTCGGCCATTCGACGCTGACGCTGATGGTCATCGTCGGCGTGCTCTTCACGCCGCTGATCGCGCGCACCGTGCGCGCGGCGGTGCTCGCAGAGCGCGAGCTCGACTACGTCGCGGCGGCGCAGCTGCGCGGCGAGCACGCCCCGTACATCATGTTCGCCGAGATCCTCCCGAACGTGATGGGCCCGATCATCGTCGAGGCCACGGTTCGCGTCGGCTACGCGATCTTCGCGATCGCCGGGCTCACCTTCCTGGGCTTCGGCGTGCAGGAGCCCTCGCCGGACTGGGCGTTGCAGATCTCCGACAACTACTCGCTGCTCGCCGCCGGCAGCTATTGGTGGACCGTCCTGTTCCCGGCGCTCGCGATCGCCTCGCTGGTGGTCGCGATCAACCTCGTGGCTGACGGCATATCGCAGGTGCTCGAGCGATGAGCGCGCCGCCGGCGGGCGCGGTACTTGAGCTTGCCGATCTCGATGTCGTCTACCGCGTGCGAGGACGCGAGCGCGAGGTGCTCCGCGGCATAACGCTCACTGTCGACGCCGGCGAGACATACGGCCTCGTCGGCGAGTCCGGCTGCGGCAAGTCGACGACGGCGCTCGCAGTCGTCCGCTACCTCCCTCGCAACGGACGGGTGCGGGCAGGATCGATCCGGGTCGCAGGCAGCGATGTGCTCTCACTCTCGCGCGAGCAGGTGCGGCGGCTGCGAGCCGAGCGGGTGTCGATGGTCTACCAAAATCCGGCCGACGCGCTCAACCCGACGTTGCGCATCGGGCAGCAGGTCGCAGAGGTCTTCCGCATTCGCGGCGTTCCGCGCCGGGAGGCGTTGGAGCGAGCCCGCGACGCGCTCGCACGGGTGCGGATCGCCGATCCAGGCCTGCTGCTCTCCCGCTACCCCCATCAATTGTCCGGTGGGATGGCGCAACGGGTCGTGGTCGCGATGGCGCTGGCCAAGGACCCGGCGCTGCTGATCCTCGACGAGCCGACCACCGGCCTCGACGCTACGGTCGAGGCGGAGGTGCTCGAGCTGATCGCCCAGCTGCGGGCCGACTTCAACATGGCCGTGATGTTCATCAGTCACAACCTCGGCTTGATCCGCAGGATGTGCGATCGCGTCGGAGTGCTCTACGCCGGCAGGCTCGTCGAGGAGGGGCCGGTCGAGGCGGTCCTGCACGACCCGCGCCACCCGTACACGGTTGGCCTGATCCGCTGCATCCCGCGCGGCGGCGCGCGCAAGGATGCCGGCCGCCTCGACAGCATTCCCGGCTTCCTGCCGTCGATCGGAGAGGCTCTGCCGGCCTGCGTGTTCGCGGCCCGCTGCGGCCTGGCGCAACCGATCTGCACCGGCGAGGAGCCCGCACTGCACCTGGCCGGGCAGGGACACACGAGCCGCTGCCACTTCCACGAGCGGGCGCAGGAGCTCCCGCGGACCACGATCGCGCAGGTCGGTCCGTCGCCCGAGGTCGAGCGCTCCGGCGATCCGCTGGTGCGCGTCGAGGACGTCGGCAAGGTGTTCCACCAGCACGGCCAGGCCGTGCACGCGCTGGCCGGTGTCTCCGCGGCGATCTGGCCCGGTGAGACGCTCGGCCTGGTTGGC
>PMKB01000057.1 GCA_003157595.1 Solirubrobacterales bacterium | reverse complement strand
TGATCTACGTCAACCCGGAGGGGCCCAACGGCAACCCCGACCCGCTCGCCTCGGCCAGGGACATCCGCGAGACGTTCCTCCGCATGGCGATGAACGACGAGGAGACGGTCGCGCTGATCGCCGGTGGGCACACGTTCGGCAAAACCCACGGCGCGGCCGACCCCGAGCCTTACATCGGCCCCGAGCCCGAGGGCGCACCCCTCGAGCAGCAGGCCCTCGGCTGGAAGAACAGCTACCGAACGGGCAAGGGCGCGGACACGATCACCAGCGGCCTGGAGGGCGCCTGGACGCGCACCCCGACGGCGTGGGACAACAGCTTCCTCGAGACCCTGTTCGCCTACGAGTGGGAGCTCGCCAAGAGCCCCGCCGGTGCAGCTCAGTGGAAGCCGAAGGGCGGCGGCGGTGCGGGCACCGTGCCCGACGCCCACGACCGTTCGGTCACGCACGCCCCGACGATGCTGACGACGGATTTGGCACTCCGCCTCGACCCGGTCTATGAGCCGATCGCGCGGCGCTTCTACGAGCACCCCGAGGAGTTCGCGGACGCCTTCGCCCGGGCGTGGTTCAAGTTGACGCACCGCGACATGGGGCCGGTCGCGCGCTACCTCGGACCGGAGGTCCCGACCGAGACGCTGCTGTGGCAGGACCCCCTCCCCGGGGTGACCCACGAGCTGATCGGGGCCGACGACATCATCGCCCTCAAGGCCCAGATCCTCGATTCCGGGCTGTCGGTCTCCCAGCTCGTCTTCGCCGCCTGGGCGTCGGCGTCGACGTTCCGCGGCGGTGACAAGCGCGGCGGCGCCAATGGGGCGCGCATCCGCCTGGCGCCGCAGAGCGGTTGGGAGGTCAACGATCCCGGCGAGTTGGCGACAGTGCTGCGCACCCTGGAGGGGATTCAGGAAGCCTTCAACAGCTCCCAGGCCCCGGGCAAGCAGGTCTCGCTGGCCGACCTGATTGTGCTCGGCGGCTCCGCAGCGATCGAATTGGCCGCCAAGAACGCCGGCCATGACGTCGAGGTCCCCGTCACGCCGGGACGCACGGACGCGTCGCAGGAGCAGACCGACGTGGAGTCCTTCGCCGCGCTCGAGCCGATTGCGGACGGGTTTCGCAACTACCTCGGGGAAGGGCACCGGCTGCCGGCCGAGTACCTCCTACTCGACCGCGCGAACCTGCTGACCCTGAGCGCCCCCGAGATGACCGTTCTCGTGGGTGGCCTGCGCGTCCTGGGCGCGAACTCCAAGCAGTCCCCGCTGGGTGTCTTCACCTCGACGCCCGAGTCGCTGACCAACGATTTCTTCGTGAACCTGCTCGACNNCTCGTCTTCGGCTCGAACTCCGAGTTGCGCGCGCTCGCGGAGGTCTACGCGAGCGATGACGCGCAGGAGAAGCTCGTCCACGACTTCGTCGCGGCTTGGGTCAAGGTGATGAACCTCGACCGCTTCGACCTGACCTGATCTCGACGTCCAGGTCGGCCGCTCGTCGGCCGACCTGGACTCCCATCCGAGCGCCGCTGTTCGACGGAACGCTCCGACGGGAGCTGCGCGAGCGACCTCGGGTCTGGACGTAGAGAGCCCTGCGCCTGCAGGGCTCTCTAATCCCACACTGAACGACGAGGTGTCCCGGCGATCTGAGCATCGGCAGCGGCGCCGGGCCTCGGCCGCGCTGCGCGCCGGCTCTGAAGTCGCGTGGCGGCGCCTCAGCGCGCGAACGAGGTCTCGGCACCCAGCCCCTGCGCAAACGCCGCGATCAATCGCGCGCACCAGTCGATGTCATCCAACTGCACCATCTCGACGGGGGAGTGCATGTAGCGCAGGGCGATCGAGACGCTGCCGGTGGGGATGCCGGCGCGGGTCAGGTGGATGGAGTCGGCGTCGGTGCTCGTGCGGGCTGCGAAGGCGGCGATCGTGCACGGGATCTGCTCGCGTTTTGCCGTCTCGTAAAGCAGCTCGAAGACGACGGGGTTCAGCACCGACCCGCGCCCGATGACCGGGCCCTCGCCGAACTTGTGCTTGCCGATCTCGCTGATCTCGACGCCGGGGGACCCTGTCTCGTGCGTGACATCGACGACGATCGCCACATCGGGCGCCAGGCCGTAGGCCGAGGTCCGGGCGCCGTTGAGTCCGATCTCCTCCTGCACGACGCCACAGGCCGCGACGTCGCCGGGCGCGCCGCCGGCCTCGGCGACGATTCGTGCGGCCTCCAGGGCGATGAAGGCACCGAGCCGATTATCCATCGAGCGAGAGATGAAGCGGTCGTTGGCGAGCTCGAGTGGTTCGCCGGCGAGCACCGCGACATCGCCGATGCGCACGAGCGCGCGCGCCTCGTCGCCGTCCTTGGCGCCGATGTCGATATGCAGTTCGCGCAGCTCAGGCACCTTCTTGCGGTCCTCCTCGCGCAGCAGGTGGATCGCCTTGCGCCCGACGACCCCTGGCAGCGGCCCGTTCTGGGTGATCAGCTCGGCGCGCTGGCCGACGAGGACCTGTGCATCCCAGCCGCCGACGCCGATGAAGCGCAGGAAGCCGTCGTCGTCGATGTGCGTGACGATCAGGCCGATCTCGTCGATGTGGCCGACGATCGCTACGAACGGAGCGCCGCTGGTCGTTCCGGCGACGCGGACGACGGCCGAGCCCATGATGTCGACCGATACATCGTCGGTGAATGCGCGGCCGGCCTCGGCGAAGACGGCTGCGGGTGCCGTCTCGTAGCCCGACGGCCCGGCGGCGGTGAGGAGCTTGCGAAGCGTGTCTGGAAGTGGCATGGCCACAGCCTATGCCACCGCGGTGCGCGGTTCGTGGGTGGGCCGCTCGTCGGTCCGATCAGCCGAGCCAGGGGCGCACGCTTGGGCCGTGTCGCTCCCGAGGACAGCTTGGCTTGGGTCAGTGGCCGGCGCACCGCCAGCCAGTCAACGCTACCGTCACGCAGCGATGACCCAGGCACCGGGACCTCGTCTCGCGCGCGCGAAGCTGCCGGTGGCGCGCGCCTGCGCGTGCGCCGGTGTGCTCCTTGCCGTCTGCGCGCTCGCGGTCAGCGCCGCGGCGGCCCGAGGCGTGAGCATCCGCCACGATGGCTCGAGCGTGTCCAGGGGCCGCGCCCGCCACGACGTCCGCGCCCTCACGGGCGTGACGGCGGTCGGCCGCGCATCCTCCGCCGGCGGTGGTGGGCTCTCCCTGATCGTCGAGCCCGACCAGGGCCTTAGCGAGATCGACCGGGAGATCGCGACCGCCGAGCGCAGCGTCGAGGTGACGATGTATGAGCTTGACGACACCACGGTCGAGCAGGAGCTCGTCGCCGACAAGCGCCGTGGAGTGAGGGTGCGCGTGCTCCTCAACGGCGGCTACTACGGCGGCGGGTCTTCCGTGAACGACGGCGCGACGCGTTACCTGCGCGCGAACGGCGTCTCCGTTCGAACCAGTTCCGCGTCGTTCGCGCTGACTCATCAGAAGACGATCACGATCGACGATCGGACTTCGCTGGTGATGACGCTGAACCTCACATCGCGCTACTACGCCACAAGCCGCGACTTCGCGGTAGTCGACACACAGACCGCCGACGTCGCTGCCATCGAGCAGGCCTTTGACGCCGATTGGAGCCACACTTCGATCAGCCCATCCGCCGGCAGCGGTGACCTCGTCTGGTCCCCAGGCGCCGAGAGCGAGCAGATCGCGCTGATCGACAGCGCCCGCTCGACGCTGGACGTCGAGAACGAGGAGATGGCCGACAGCGCGATCACCAGCGCGCTCTGCAATGTCGCGCGCCGTCGCGTGCAGGTCCGCGTCGTGATGACCGACGAGGACAGCTGGCGCGAGGCCTTCGATACGCTGGCGGCCTGCGGAGTCGGGGTCCGCACCTACGCGGCGGACGCACCACTTTACATACACGCGAAGGAGATCCTCGTCGACGGCCGCGAAGCGTTCGTCGGGTCGCAGAACTTCTCGTGGACCTCGCTGCAGGACAATCGAGAGCTCGGAATCGTGACCTTCGCACGCGTGATCGTCAGCCGGCTCGGACAGACGTTCGCGAGCGACTTCCGGGGCGCCAGCCCGTTTGGCGCGTGAGAGTCCAGGGCATCGCCACAGCTACAGGCCAAGCGCGGGAGCCTCGGCGGAGCCGACCTAAGGCAGCCGCGCCAGCGCCCGTCAAGCGCCGCCGCCGGGGTGGTCAGCAGGCCGGGCGCGCGCTGCAGGGGGAGTCGGAGTCGCTGTTCGCGCGTGCGCTGGTCGGGTTTCGACGCCCCTCGTACTCTCTTGACTTGTCGTAGAAAATAGTATCTACTTCGCATTCTGTTGAGGGATGGGATGGAAAACGACGCGATAACACCGCATGGGCAGCGCCTGCGCGCGATCGGGTCCGGCGGGCGAAATGGACGCCGCCCGCCGGCGGCGCTGACGGCTGCCCGTGCCCGCACAGGAGTCTGCCGCCGATGAGTACGGCGGCCGCGTCCGGCCCGCCCGTGCTGCGCATGCGCGCCATCTCCAAGCGCTTCGTCGGCGTGCACGCGCTGACCGAGGTGAGCTTCGAGGCGAGGGCCGGCGAGATCCACGCGATCGTCGGCGAGAACGGCGCCGGCAAATCGACGCTGATGAAGATCCTCTCCGGCGTCCATCAACCCGATGGCGGCGAGATCGAGATCGACGGCCGCCCCGTTCACTTCTCCGGCCCCAACGCCTCGCAGGAGCTCGGCGTGGCGATGGTCTATCAGGACTTCGACCTGGTCCCCGAGCTGAGTGTTGCCGAGAACATCTTCCTCGGCTGCCAGCCGGTCAGCCGCCTGGGTTTCGTGCGCCGCGCCGAGCTTCGAAAGCAGGCGCAGGCGTTGCTGGACGAGCTTGCGGCCGACCTCGATCCGTCGCTGACGGTCAAGAACCTCTCAGCCGGCCAGCGGCAGCTGGTGCAGATCGCCCAGGCCTGCGCGCGCCAACCGCGCATCGTCGTCTTCGACGAGCCCACCTCGGCGCTGACCGGGCACGAGGCCGACAATCTCTTCAAGATCATCCGGCGGCTGAAGGGCCGCGGAGTCGCCGTTGTGTACATCTCCCATCGGCTCGCAGAGGTCATGGCGATCGCCGACCGCGTGACCGCCCTGCGCGACGGATGCCTGGTTGCCACGCGCGACATCGCCGAGGTGAGTCAGGACGACATGGTGCACCTGATCGTCGGGCGCACGATCACCGAGCTGTTCCCCAAGAGCGAGGTGGTCTTCGGCGAGCCCGTCTTGAACGTCCAGGGCCTCTCACGGCCGCCGGTCTTCGACGACATCTCCTTCTCCGTGCGGGCCGGCGAGATCGTCGGCATGGCGGGTCTGGTCGGCGCCGGGCGCACCGAGATCGCACGCGCGATCTTTGGCCTGGACAAGCGCGCCGGAGGCGTCGTCACCGTCAACGGTGCAGCGGTGCCCTCGGGACACGTCGACGCGGCGATCCGCGCGGGGCTCGGCTTCGTGCCGGAGGAGCGCAAGACCGACGGCCTCGTGCTGGACGAGACGGTCAGCCAGAACCTCGTGCTCAGCAGTCTCAAGGCCCTCGCCAAGCTCGGGATCATCAATCGCGGCCGCGAGCGCAGCTTCGCCCAGGGTCTGGTCGAGCGCTTGGACGTCCGCCCGCCGCAGCTCAACCGCCAGGTGATGACGCTGAGCGGCGGGAACCAGCAGAAGGTCGTGCTCGGGAAATGCCTCGCCAGCTCGCCGAAGGTGCTGATCCTCGATGAGCCGACGGCGGGAATCGACGTCGCGTCCAAGGCGGAGATCCATCGGCTGATCGGGGCGCTCGCCGAGACCGGCGTCGCGGTGTTGCTGATCTCCTCGGAGCTGACCGAGGTGATCGCCGCCAGCGACCGCATCCTCGTCGTGGCCGGGGGACGAATCGTCGATGAGGTGGCGCGCGCCGACGCCACGGAGCAGCGGATCATTCGCGGTGCCACGGGCGCCGGCGAATTGGCGAAGGCATGACGTTGTCGGTCGCGTCGCACGTCCCGATTCGCGCGCGCGCCGGCGCGGCGGTCGTGCTGCTCGCGCGCTATGGGATCTACGTCGGCCTCGTGCTGCTGTGCGTCTGCGGCGCGCTGCTCTCGAGCGCGTTTCTCACCTCCACCAACTTCCTCAACATCGGCCTGTCGGTCGGCTACGTGGGGTTCGTGGCGATCGGGATGGCCTTCGTCGTCATCGGAGGAAGCTTGATCGATCTCTCGATTCCGGGAGTGATCGCGGGTGCGGGCATCATCGCCCTGGCGACCGAGCCGTCGATCGGGGCGCTGCCCGCGATCGTGCTGGCGATCGCGGTCGGCTGCTTCGTCGGGCTGCTGAACGGTGCGGCGGTCGGCTATCTCGGCGCAAATCCCGTCCTGGTCACCTACTCCGCGCAGATCATCATCCTCGGGATCGCTCAGGCGGTCGCCGGCGCCGGCTTCATCTACGCGCACGGCGCGGCCTTCAACTGGCTCGGCAACGCCACGATCGCCGGCGTACCTCTGGTTCTGCCGATCCTGGCGGCCTGTCTGCTGGGCGCCTACGTCGCGCTCTCGCGTTCCACCTTCGGGCGCCAGGTCTTTGCGACCGGCGGCGGATATCAGGCGAGTCGCGTCGCCGGGCTGCCCGTCCGGCGCGTTGTGATGACGACCTTTGTGATCTCCGGCGCGCTGGCCGCCGTTGCCGGGGTGCTGATGTCGACGGCGCTGGGCAGTGCCCAGCAGGAGATCGGCATCGGGTATGAGTTCAACGCGATCACAGCCGTCGCGATCGGCGGTACGAGCCTGTTCGGTGGCGAGGGCTCAATCGGACGCGTGCTCGCGGGCGTGCTGCTGGTCGGCGTGCTCAACAACGTGATGATTCTCGCGGGCGTGTCGATCGACAGCCAGGGGATCGTCAAGGGGGCGATCATCGTCGGCGCCGTCGCGCTGGACGTCGTGCTGCGCCGGGTGCGCACGCGATGAGCGAGCAACGCATCACGGGCCTGGCGGCCCGCCTCTACGGCGCGCGCATCTACGGCGTGCTGATCCTCACGCTCGTGGTCGCCGGAATCCTGGTGCCGTCGTTCAGCCAGTCGCTGAACCTCGAGAACACCTTCGTGCAGGCCTCGCCCAACGGCCTGATGGCGCTCGGCGAAACGCTCGTGATCTTCACCGGCTGCATCGACCTCTCGGTCGGCTCGACGCTGGCGCTCTCGGGCCTCGTCGCGATCACTCTGCAGGGATCCCTGGGTCCGTGGCCGGCCGTGTTCGTCGGCATCCTCAGCGGCACCGCGGTCGGTGCGCTCAACGGCCTGATCGTCACGCGGCTGGGCGTCAACGCGTTCATCGCGACGCTGGGCACGATGATCGGCGTCTCCGGGGTCGCCTTCACGGTCTCCGGCGGGCAGCCGCTGAGCGCTCCCAACATCGGCTTCGGGCTGCCGATCAACAACGGCTTGATCTGGTGGCTGACGCCGCCCGCGGTCGCCTTCGTCGCGCTGTGCATCGTGCTGCACGTCGTGATCACGCGCATGCGCGTGGGGCGCAACCTGATGAGCGTCGGCGGCAGTCGGGAGGCGAGTCGCCGTGCCGGCCTGCGTCCGAACGCCTACGTGTTCGGGGCGTTCGTGGCTTCCGGCACCTGCTCCGGTCTCGCCGGAGTGATGCTTGCCCTGGGTCTGGCAACGGGCTCTCCGATCATCGGTGCCCAGTCGGTACTTCCCGTGGTGGCCTCGGTGGTGCTGGGCGGCGCAAGCCTGCTGGGCGGATCGGGCAGCGTCGTCAAGACGATGGCCGGCGTGCTGATCATCGGCAGCCTGAGCACCGCCATGGACATCGCGAACGTCGCCTCGTGGGACCAGGACATCGTCATCGGCGCCGTGCTCCTGCTGGTCGTGCTCGGCGGCAGCCTCGGCCAGGGCGCCAAGCGCTCCGGTCTGCGCGTTCCGCGTCCCACCACACCAACCTCAGCGACCGGCGGAGCCCAGGGAACCGCCTAGGCGCGCACGCAATTTTGCGGCGCCTCCGCGCCACAAACTCACACAACAAGGAGGGGAGCATCCATGACAGCTCAAACAAATCACGGGAGGAGATCTCACATGAAGCTGCTCAGCCGGCGCAGTTTCGCTGCGCTACTGGTCGTTGCCGCGTCAGCCACGGTGGCGATCAGCAGCATGACCGGAGCAGGCGCTGCGACCACCAAGAAGGTCTGCCTTCTTGCCAACTCGACGACCTCGCCTTACGCCGCGCTGCTGAACCCGGCGATCGTGACCGAGGGCGCAAAGCTCGGACTGAGCGTGCAGACGCTGGACGGCAACAGCGACATCGCGACGCAGGCGCAGCAGATGGATGACTGCATCGCGGAGAAGGTCGCCGGCGTCGTCGTCGTTCCGGTCGACGCGAAGGGCATCGTGCCGGCGCTGGCCCGCGCGGCCGCCGCCGGGATCCCGATCGAGAACTCAAACGCCGAGGTCGATCCCTCGGGCGTCAAGTACATCAAGGCCTTCACGGGCCCCGGCGACTACGAGATGGCACTGCTCGCCGGCAAGACGCTCGGTAAGGACCTGAAGGGCGCCGCGGCGAACATCGCCGAGATCCAAGGCTCCGCCGGGTACGGCCCGACGATCGCTCGCGCCGCCGGCTTCGCGGCCGGGTTGAAGGCAACCGACCCCAAGGCGAAGATCATCGCCCAGGAGGACGGCAACTGGGTTCAGCAGACGGCTCAGACCGACGCCGCCGCGCTGATCGCCAAATACGGCAAGAAGATCAACTACTTCTACTGCCACGACGACACGATGTGTGTCGGCGCAGCTGCCGCGATCAAGTCCTCGGGCCTGCCGATCCACATCGTCAGCCTGACGCTGAACAAGCAGGGTGCGGCGCTGATCAAGTCCGGCGTCTTCCTGTTCTCGGTGCTCCAGTCGCCCCAGACCGACGGCGACCTGGCCGCCCAGACGATGGCGAAGATCCTCAAAGGTCAGAGCGTCCCGAAGGTGACCTACATCACGACACCGCTGGTGACCAAGGCGAACCTGTCCAAGTACCCCGCACCGTTCTAGACCACATGCCCGAGGCGGTGCCGGATCGCGCGTTGGTCGATCCGGCACCGCTCCAGCGCCAAGTCCAAGATCATGCGAGACACCAGTGACGACGCCCGGCGCCCGCCGGCGCCGGCGGTGAAACGAACACCGCCGGCGCCCGGTTGGGTGCCGGCGTCCGAGCTGGAAGCAGAGCTAGCGAGAAGGAGCGCGCCGTGAGCGTGCAGCGACCGGAGATGGTAGACACCCACGTTCACTTCTGGGACGTGTCGACGCAGCAGCGCGGATGGATCACGGGACCGTGGGAGTCCTCGCAGGAGGACTACCTCGGCGACTACAGCCCGCTCAAGCGGACCTTCCTGCTCGAGGACCTGCTGGCGCACTATGCCACCGAGCGTGTGGTGAAAGTGGTCCACGTGCAGGCGGACTGGGGCGGGGAGGACCAGGTCGACGAAACGCGCTGGGTCTACTCGTTGGCGCAGCGCGCCGGCTTTCCGATCGCGATCGTGGCCGGCGCCGACCTGCGCGCCGGCGGCGCCCGCGAGGAGCTCGAGCGCCACTGCGAGGCCGGCCCCGTCAGGGGTGTGCGAATGCTCTCCTACTACGAGAACCTGTTCGAGGACGGCGCGTTCCTGCGCGGGCTTGAGCTGCTCGAGGAGTTCGAGCTGGTATTTGAGATCGGCGTGATGTGGGACCGCCTCGACGACGCGCTCGCGCTGGCCCGCCGGCGCCCCGGCGTGCAATTCGTGCTCGACCACGCGGGC
Source organism: Solirubrobacterales bacterium (assembly GCA_003157595.1). Taxonomy (GTDB): domain Bacteria; phylum Actinomycetota; class Thermoleophilia; order Solirubrobacterales; family Solirubrobacteraceae; genus Palsa-513. Next base: position 16,312 of record PMKB01000057.1, on the reverse strand, counting down.
ATGCCGCTGGAGCGTGACGCCGAGAGCCTGAGCGTCTGGCGGCGCGGGCTGGGCGCGCTCGCGGGCTGCGAGAACGTCGTCGTCAAGATCTCCGGCCTGGGGATGGGCAAGCACCCGCTGAGCGCGCAGGCGATGGGTCCGCTCGTGCAGGACGCGCTCAGCGCTTTCGGCGCCGAGCGCTCGATGCTCGCCTCCAACTGGCCGGTCGACAGCCTGTTCGGTGAGTTCGGAGAGCTGATCGCGTCCTTCGAGCAGATCACAAGCGGCCTCTCAGCGGCCGAGCTGTGGTCGCTGTGGCGCGGCACGGCCGAGCGCGTCTATCGGATCTGAGCGCGGCGGCGCTGAGCCGCGCCGGCGCGCGACGGCGGGCGGCGACGCGGCGAGGCGGCGACGCGGTCGGGTTCTCCGTCCCTATACTTGTCTGTACATCTTGCACCCGCCACGACGGAAGGAAGAACGTGACCGACAGCTCTCTCGAAGGCGCTCTCAAAGACCAGATGCTGCTGTTCGCAAAGGCCCTGGTCGATGCCGATCTGCTGCAGTACTACGGCGGCAACCTGAGCACGCGGATCGGCGATGACGACCTGCTGATCTCGCGCACCCACACCAAGAAGCTCGAGCTCTCCCACGAGGACATCGTGCGCACCGGGATCTTTGAGGATGACGAGAACTCGCCGGCGGCCTCGAGCGCGCTCGAGATCCACCGCGAGATCTACAAGCGCACCGACGCACGCGCGGTGATTCACGCGCACCCGCCGGAAGCCATCTCGCTGTCTTTCTTCACCGAGAACATCGAGCCGGTCGACGAGAACGGCATCCTTTACCTCGGGCGCTCGGTGCGGGTCGTTTCGGCGCCGGCCCTGTTTGCCTGGAACGTGATCGCCGGCGAGCTCGCCGACGGACTGATCAATGCGCGCGTGGTGATGCACAAGTGGCATGGCAGCTTCGCCAAGGGCGAGGATCTCGCTGACGCCTATCACCGCACACGCGCCGTCGAGCACGCCGCAGGCCAGATCATTCGTCTGCGCCAGATGGAGCCGTTCTTCGGGCCGCCGACGCCGGTTCCCGGCGTGGCGGTGGCGGTGCTCGGCGGTGTCGAGGGCCGCGTGACCAAGCGCGTTCCGAGCTACTAGCGTGCAGGATGCCAAGGACCTGAGGACATGCAACCAGGCATCGCATTAGTCACAGGGGGCGCCGCCGGGATCGGCCGTGCCGTGACGCTCCGCCTGCTGGCGGACGGCTACGACGTCGTCGTGATCGACCGCCAGCCGGGCGAGCTGCCGCCGGCGGTCGAGTTCCTGCAGGCCGACCAGCGCGACGAGGAGGCTTGGCGGCGCGCGCTGGCGGCCTCGATCGAGCGCTTCGGCGCCGCCCCCTCGGCGCTCGTCCTGAACGCCGCGATCGGTGGAGCCGCGGTCGTCGGCGACATCGAGACGGTCTCGATCGAGCGCTGGCAAGAGGTCTTCGAGGTCAACGTCACGGGCGCCGTGTTGGGCCTGCGCGCCTGCCTGCCGGCGATGGTGGCAGAGGGTTCGGGGTCGGTCGTGATCATGGCCAGCGTCGACGCCTTCCTGGCCGAACAGGGCGCCGTCGCCTACGCCTGCTCGAAGGCGACGCTGCTGCAGCTCGGTCGCTGCGTGGCCGTCGACTACGCCCGTCGTGGCGTCCGCGTCAATGTCGTCTGTCCCGGCATCGTCGACACGCCCGGCTTTCGCGCGCATCTCGGCACATCAGCCGATCCAGCGCGCTTCGAGTCATACCGCACGCAGCGAACGCCGCTGGAGCGCTTTCTGGACCCGACCGAGGTCGCCGGCGTCGTCTCGTTCCTGCTCGGGCCGGACGCCTCCGGGATGACCGGCTCGGCCGTCGTGGTCGACGCCGGGCTGACCGCGTCATATGACTTCCGAAGCGGCGAGGAGGGAGCGTGAGCTCCGGCTCCTCGCCCGGTGGCGGCAGTTGACGGCGCCTTGCGCCGCGGTGGCGTCCGCTTCGGGGTCGGCTCGCGTCGAGGTCAGTCAAGCTACGCCGGTCCGCCAGTGGGCGAACCCGCGGTGCGTTTTCATGTCCCGCTAGAGAGGAAGTCCGTGGCCGACGCAGTCCTGGCACTAGACATCGGAACGACGACGATCAAGGCGGCGCTCGTTTCGCGCACCGGGACGATCATCGCGCTCGAGCGGGCGCCGACGCCGTCGAGCTCGCCGCAGCTCGGCTGGCTCGAGCACGATCCCCAGCTGCTCTGGGCGGCGAGCTCGTCGGTGCTGCGTCGCGTCGCCGCAGCGGCCGCCGAGGCCGGCGTGGCGCCCGCGGCCTTGGCGGTGACAGGGGCTCGCGGCACGGTCTGTCTGATCGATCAGGACGGCGAGGCGCTGACGCCGTTTCTGACCTGGCAGGACCGCCGCTGCATCGACGTCCTGGCGGCGCTTCGAGAGCGACTCGGAAGCGAGCTCGCCTTCCAACGCCAGACCGGCGTCAGGCTCGATCCGAGCCTCATGGGGCCAAAGCTCGTCTGGTTTCGCGAGCATTCACCGGCGCAGTTCGATCGCGCACGCTGGGCTGCCACGACCCAGGGGTTCGCGGTGATGCGCCTGAGTGGGGCGCCTCCAAGCACCGATGTCTCGACCGCGNNGGAGCTGATCGAGCGCTTCGATCTGCCCGCGCGCCTGCTGCCGCCGCTCGCTCGCCCGGGAGCGTCCGTCGGGGCGCTGGCGGTGCACGTCGCCCGGGAGCTCGGCCTGCCGACCGGGGTCCCGGTCATCCTCGCCGGCTCCGATGGCGTCTGCGGGGAGCTCGGCGCGGGCGCCGTCGAGCCCGGACAGGTCTATGGCTATCTCGGGACCGCGGCCGCAGTCGCCACGCCGATCCTCGAGCCGCGCGTGGATCCCCACGCGAGGCTGCTCGTCTCGCCGGGCTCGATGCAGGGTCGCTGGCGTGTGCTCGGGCTGGGCTTCGCTGGTGCGAGCGCCGCCGACTGGTGGCGCACGGTGGCCGGAATGGATGAGCCGGCGAAGCTCGACGCCGCGCTCGCCGCCACGGCGCCGGGCGCGCGCGGGGTTCTGTTCATGCCGACGCTGAGCGGCGCCGGCACGCCTTACTGGGCTGCGCGCGCGCGCGGAGCATTCCTGGGCCTATCACTCAGCCACAGCGCCGCGGAGCTCGGCCGGGCGGTGTGCGAGGGCATCGCCGTCGAGTTCCGGATGATGATCGACGCGCTGCGCGCGTTCGGCGTCGCGCCCTCAGAGCTACGGCTCACCGGCGGCGGCGCGCGCTCGGACCGCTGGGCCCAGCTGCTGGCGAGTGTGCTCGCGCTGTCGGTCGCGCGCATCGATCATCCCGAGCCCGGCCTGCTGGGCAACGCCTGCTACGCACTCACGTCGATCGGCGCCTTCGCAGACCCCGTCGCGGCCGCGACGGCGTTGGCGGCGCCGGCGCAGATATTCGAACCGGACCCAGCGCTGGCCGGCGTCTATGGCGAACTGGCGGCCACCTACGACCTCGCGCGGACCAGTTTCGAGCAGAGCGGTCTCGACGAGCGACTTGCGTCGCTGGGGGCCGAGGCGTGAGCACCGCGCCTGCTCCGCGCCTGCCGCGCCATCGCGCGATCGCCAGCGAGCTCGCCCGTTGCATCGAGAGCGGCGAGTTCGCCGAGGGCGAACGGCTGCCCGGCGAGTGGGAGCTCGCGCGCGACTTTGGAGTTGCGCGCGAAACGGTCCGCAGTGCGCTTGCGCAGCTCGCTGCGCGTGGCCTGGTTGAACGCCGCCACGGGGTCGGCTCGATCGTCTGTCCGCTGCGCATCGAGCGCAGCCCGCAGAACATCGCGAGCCTGACCGAGGAGCTGCTCGCCCGCGGTCTGCGACCGGGCAGCCGGGTGAGCGCGGTCGAGCGCCGGCGTCCGAGCGCCGAGGTCTGCGCGTCGCTGCGGGTGGGGCCCCGCAGCGTGGTCGTGGCCGTCGCTCGGGTTCGCCTCGCGGACGGCGTCGTGATCGGGCGCCAGGTCAGCTACATCCCGGCGCGCTTCGCGCCGGGTATCGAAGCGCACATACGTGACGACGTGAGTCTGGCCCAGCTGCTCAGCTCCAAATTCCACCTGCACGCGAGCGAGGCCGAGTTGGTGATCACGAGCGTGGCCGCGGACCCCGATACGGCGGCAGCGCTGGAATGCGAGCCGGGATCGCCGCTGCTGCGCACGACGCGGGTCGGCTTTCACGCCGATGGCCGGCCGTTCGAGCGCACCGACGGCTGGTATCTGCCGCAACGTTACGAGTATCGCCAGCGCCAGCTCGAGCGCTCGCCGGTGGCGGCCCGGCCGGCGAATTAGCCGATGGCCCCGCAGCGTGACCGCGTGTAGGCCGATCGCGGCCGTCGCGAGTGGGAAATCGAGTTGACAATCAATATGTAATTTTCTATTCTATCGCGATGGCTGACGAGATCCGCGTCCTGGCTCCGAACGCGTTGCTCGGCTACGGATTTCCGCTGGAATCACTGGAGGCGGGCCTGCGCGAGCGCCCGCATGTGATCGGCGCCGACGGCGGATCGACCGATCCGGGGCCCTACTACCTGGGCAGCGGCACTTCGTTCACCGGCCGCGAGAGCGTCAAGCGCGACCTCGGCCATCTCCTGCGCGGCGCCAAGGCGGTCGAGGCACCGCTGATCGTCGGCTCCTGCGGCGGCGCCGGCGGCGAGCCGCACCTGGCGTGGGTGTATGAGATCCTGCGCGAGTTGGCCGCCGAACAGCAACTCGCGTTGCGCGTGGCGCTGATTCACGCCGAGCAGGACGCGGCGACCGTGGCCGCCGCGCATCGGGCTGGCAAGCTGTCCCCGCTGAGCGGCGCGCCCGAGCTCGATCAGCAGACGATCGAAGATTGCTCACGAATCGTCGCCCAGATGGGCTATGAGCCGATCAACGCGGCGCTCAGCGAAGGCGTCGACGTCATCCTGGCCGGCCGCGCGTGCGACGTGAGTGTGTATGCCGCCCTGCCGATCCTGCGTGGCGCCGACATCGCCCTGTCGATCCACGCCGCCAAGATCATCGAGTGCGGGGCCTACTGCGCGACCCCGGGCTCCGCCACCGACTCGATCATCGCGAAGATCTGCGACGACCATTTCGTGCTGAAGGCGACCAACCCGGCGCGCACGGTGAAGGCACCGTCGGCGGCGGCCCACAGTCTCTACGAGCAGCAGCACCCCTCACGCCTGGTCGAGCCGGTCGGCGTCGTCGATGTCGGGGCGGCCGAGTTCCGCGAGCAGCCGGACGGGTCCCTGCGCGTCTCCGGCAGCCGCTTCACGCCGGCCGCCAACTACACCGTCAAGCTCGAAGGCGCGCGACGCGTCGGCTTTCGTGCGGTCACGGTTGCCGGGATCCGCGATCCGTTCGCCGCCGCGAACCTCGAAGGGTGTCTGGCCGGGGCACGTTCGCGAGTCGAGGACGCGTTCGGGAAGCCCGATCAGGGAGCGCCGTATGAGATTCGCCCCCATGTGTACGGACTCAAGACCAACGGCGGACGGACGCTCGTTGACGCCGACGTCTGCCTCGTGCTCGACGTGATCGCCGACACTCAGGAACGCGCGTCTGAAATCTGCTCGCTCGCCCGCTCGACGCTGCTGCACCATGACTACCCTGGTCGCATCAGCGTCGGAGGAAACCTCGCCCTGCTCTTCTCCCCACATGACGTCGCGTGGGGGCCCGTCTATGAGTTCGCGATCTACCACGTCTGGGAGCTCGACGATCCGCTGGCGCCGTTTCCGATCGAGTACGTCCAGCTGTGAGCGATCCTTTCCTCTATGAGCTTGCCGACATCGTGCGGAGCAAGAACGCGGGGCCGTTTCTGGTGACGCTCGACGTGTTCATTCGCGGCGAAGCGGACTATGCGCACGTCAAGAGCTCTGAGGTGATCACCAAGGCCGCGATCGCGGCGGCCTACGGGATCGACGAGGATCACGTCGTGGGGATCTACTTCTGGGATCCGGCACGTGCGGTGAAGATCACGCTGCGGCGCGCCGTCAGCTCGGGCGCCGCCGGCGATGACGACGTCTACGGAGCCGCGATGCACATGCCACTGATGAACCTCGTCATCTCAGAAAATGGGGCGTCGCGTCGCGCCGAGCCCACCGAGCCGGGCCTCGCGCGCGCGGCGGGCGAGGCCGCGCGAGCCCGCGGCGACGGACCGACGGACGCAGCGCCGTGAGCTCCACCTCGGGGTCGCTGTTTGACCTGAGCGGATCGACGGCCTTGGTAACGGGCGCCGGGCGCGGGATCGGCCGCGCCATGAGCGTCGCTCTGAGTGAGGCTGGCGCCAGGGTTCTGGCGACCGACGTGGACGCCGCCGCCGCCGCCGACACTCAGCGCCTGTTGGGCAGCGGCGACGAGCTGCGTGCGCAGCCGCTCGACGTCACCGACCCAGACTCGATCGCCGTGGCGATGGACTACCTGGTGGCCCAGACGGGCCGGCTCGACATCCTGGTCAACAACGCCGGCATCAATCTCGGCAACGACACTCCAGCCGAGCAGCTGGACCCCGAGATCTGGAGGCGGGTGCTCGATGTGAACCTGACGGGACCATTCCTGTGCGCGCAGCAGGCCGCGCGTCACATGATCGCGGCGCGAAGCGGCAAGATCATCAACGTCGCCTCGGCGGCCGCGGTGATCATCCCCCGGCTGAACGAGCGGTTTCTCACCTCATATTCGACCTCCAAGGCGGGCGTCGTGATGCTCACGCGCGTGCTCGCGCTTCAGTGGGCCGCCTACGGCATCACCGTCAACGCAATCAGTCCGACCTACACAGATACCGACCTGATCCAGCGCGACGAGCTACGGATGCGCCAGATGGTCAGCTCGAGCCCGTTCGAGCGCCTTGGCCAGACTGCGGACCTCACCGGCGCGCTGATCTATCTTGCCGCGCCCGCGTCGGACTTCACGACGGGACTCAACCTGCTCGTGGACGGCGGGTTCTCGCTGTGAGCGCCGCGCCCTTGACAGCGCTGGCACACGACAGCTGGCCGCTGTGGGTAAAGACGAGCGCGGGCGCAGGCGAGCCGGCCCTCAACGTGGTGGAGCCGGAGAGCGTCGAGGATGTCTGTCGAGTGCTCGGCGAGCTCGCCCGCAGCGGGCGGGCCGCGACGGCGCTCGGCGGCGCGTCAAACGTCGTCGGCTGCCTCTACAGCAGCGAACCGTGCACCTATCTGAGCATGCGCAAGCTGAACCGCGTGCTCGCGATCGACACAGACAACTGCACCGTGACGGTGCAGGCCGGGGCCTATGGCGGCGAGCTCGAGCGCGAGCTAAACGCCCACGGCATGACGCTCGGGCACTATCCGCAGTCGCTTGAGATCTCCACCGTCGGGGGCTGGATCGCGACGCGGGCGATCGGGACCTTCTCGGGACTCTACGGCGGCATCGAGAACACCCTGCTCGCCGTCACGGCGGTGCTTGGCGACGGCTCGCTCGTGGAGACCCCACTGACGCCGCGGACCGTCGGCGGGCCCTCGGTGGCGATGATGTTCGTCGGTGCCGAGGGAACGCACGGCGTGGTCACAAGCGCGACGCTGCGCATCTACCCCTGCGCGGAACGACACGTTCACGACGCCTGGATCCTCCCGAGCCTTGCTGACGCGCTCGCGCTCGCTCAGGCGTTCGTACAGCGCGGACTTCACCCGGCGATGCTGCGAGTCTACGACGGCGCCGAGTCGCGCTCACTGTTGGGCGCTGGTGCTCAGGGCGAGGACGCCTCCGTGATGATCGTCGCGTTCGAGGGCCTCGATGAGGTCGTCGATGCGCAGTACGGCGCTGCGGAACGAGCCCTGCGCGAGGCCGGCGCGAGCGCATGCCCGCAGGTCGCCGAAGCATGGTTCGAGCGCCGCTACGATGCGCCGGCCTTTCTCACCCGCATTCGCGAGCCCGGCTTCATCGGTGACGCAATCGACGTGGTTGCGTGGTGGAGCGGCGCGCTGGACGCCCACAGCGCGATCGCTTCAGCGATCCGCGAGCATGGCGCGTCGGCTTGCTACGCCCACTTCTCACATTTCTATCACCAGGGCAGCTCGATCTATTTCATCTTCGAGGTTCAGGCCGACGACGACGCCGCAGCGGCGCAGCGCTACCGCGACATCTGGCGCGCGGTCATGCAGACCGCGCAGCGCCTCGACGTGGGCATCGCCCATCATCACGGCATCGGCGCCGTGCGCCGGCCGTGGCTGCAGTGCGGTTCGCCAAGCCTGCAGGCCCTGACCGGGCGCCTGCGCGACGCATTTGACCCCAGGCGGGTCCTCGCCCCTGAGAACCTCACCCCTGGTGTCGCGGTCTTTCCCCAAGCGCAGCCGGGTGGCGGAGTGAACCCGTGACGCTCGAGCAAGGGAGCTGACGATGCAACCGCCAGCCGTGTCGACCCGCGCGCAGGCCGTGCTGGAGGACCGCGAGCTGTTCATCGGTGGCGCCTGGCGCGGCGCGCATTCCGGGCGCCACATCGATTCATTGGACCCTGCGACCGGCGCGGTGTGGGCGCGTGTCGGAGAGGCGGATGAGGTCGACATCGACGACGCCGTCGCCGCCGCTCGCGCGGCCTTCGAGTCACGCGAATGGGGGCAGTGCCTGCCGGGAGAGCGCGGCAAGCTGCTGCGGCGGCTCGGTGATCTGGTCGCCGAGCACGCGGCGTCGCTGGCGCAGCTTGAGACACGCGACAACGGTAAGGCGATTCGCGAGACTCTCGGGCGCGAGTTCGCAGTGATCTCGGAGTGGTTCTATTACTTCGGCGGGCTCGCCGACAAGCTGCACGGCGAGACGATCCCACTCAGCGGCGATCTCCAGGTCTACACGGTTCGCCAGCCGGTCGGTGTCGTCGGCGCGATCCTGCCGTGGAACGCTCCCGCGCTGATGTTCGCCTGGAAAGTGGCGCCCGCGCTCGCGGCCGGCAACACGATCGTCGTCAAGCCGGCCGAGCTCACCTCGATCACGGCGCTGGCATTGGCGCGACTCGTGCAGGAGGCCGGGTTTCCCGCTGGCGTGGTGAGCGTGGTTCCCGGTTACGGCATGTCGGCCGGGAACGCGCTCGCCGCCCACCCCGACGTCGACAAGGTTGCCTTCACCGGCGAGCAGTCGACGGCGAGAAAGATCACGCAGGCCTCGATCGGCAACCTCAAGCGTTTGAGCTTTGAGCTGGGCGGGAAGGCTGCCAACATCGTCTTTGACGACGCGGACCACGATCAGGCATTGGCGGTCGCGCTCGAGGCGGCGTTCATCGCGACCGGCCAGAGCTGCACCGCGGGTTCGAGGATCCTGGTTCAGAAGGGCAGCTACGATCGCTTCGTCGGCGAATTCGTTGCCCGCGCGCAGCGGATCGCGGTCGGCGACCCGCTCGCGCCCGAAACCGAGATCGGCGCGCTGGTCAGCGAGGCGCAGTTGCAGCGCACCGAGGAGTACGTGGCATCGGCGATCGAGGAAGGCGCCGAGGTGCTCTGCGGGGGCCACCGTGTGCGGGTGAGCGGCTGCGAGGACGGCTTTTTCTATGCGCCCACCGTCATCGCTAGAGTCCGTCCGAGCATGCGCGTATGTACAGAGGAGATCTTTGGTCCGGTGGCGACGATCATGGCGTTCGATGGCGAGGACGAGGCCGTGCGTCTGGCCAACGACACACCATTTGGCTTGACTGCCGGGGCCTGGACCAACGACATCCGCCGCGCACACCGCCTCAGCCAGAGGCTGCGGGCGGGGACGGTGTGGATCAACACCTTCCGTGTCGTCCATTGGGCCGTGCCATACGGCGGAATTAAGCTGAGCGGCTATGGTCGTGAGAACGGCAGCGAGGTCATGCGCAGCTATACCGAAGCCAAGACCGTTCTGATCGACCACCGCGAGAGCCGTCCTTCCTGGTTTGCCTCGTCGGATGAGGCTTAGACTTCATGGAACGTAAGGGAGAACCACTCCTACCGGTCTTTCCGGAGCACCGCACGAAGGTCCACCTCGCCGGCGACTTCCTGCGCGCGGCGATCCGGCGCGGCGATTTGCGACCCGGCGACCGACTCGACGTGCGTGAGCTCAGCACGCGCCTTTCGATGAGCCCGACGCCCGTGCGCGAGGCGATGCGAATGTTGGAAGTGGAGGGGCTGATCGTCGATGAGCCCCACCGCGGGATGTCAGTCGCCCGGCCGACCGGCGGCAACCTCGAAGAGCTATACGAGCTGCGCGCAAACCTCGAGGGATACGCCACGCGCCTGGCCACCTCACACCTCAGCGATAGCCAGCTGGGCCAGATCCGCACCGCGGCTGACGCCCATCGCGACGCCCGCCTCAACGGCGACCTGCAGACGGCTGCCGAGTGCAACTATGAGTTTCACACGCTGATCTACAGAGCGGCGAACGATCTGCCATATCTGATGGAGTTCATTCTGCGGCTCTGGAACGCCTTTCCGTGGAATGCGAACTGGACGCTCGAGATGCGGGCCGAGCGGGCGGTCAGCGAACACGCAGAGGTGATCGATGCCTTGGCGAGCGGCGATGGAAACGAAGCGGAGCGCCTGATGAGGCTTCACATCCTCGGCGCCAAGCCGTTCATCCTGGAGGCGATCGAGGGGGCGGACGCTCCTTCCGATCGTGAGTCCTTGGCGCTCGACTGAGCGCGAAGACGCAGTCCGCGGGGCTTGGGCCACGGACTGCGAGCACCGCCGTAGGCCGGGTACTCCTCCCCGGCCGCCACGGAGCCAATGCGCGGGCGGGGTGGGTTCGGGCTGCGAGCCCTCCCCGCCTTCGCGCCGGCGAGCACGAGCGCCGGCGAGTGGGGGGAGTCCGCAGGCCCCGAAGGTGCGCGGGCTAGAAGCTGACGTGGAGCTCGCGGAGGATCCGCGATGTTCGCTTGAGCGGATCCCAGCGCGGTGTCTGCTCGCGCAGGCGCAGCCGCGGGAAGCGCTCCAGGATGGATTCAAACACGATCTGGCCCTCCATCCGCGAAAGTGGCGCGCCGAGGCAGGCGTGGCGGCCCTGTCCGAAGGCGATGTGGCGATTGGGACTGCGGCGGATGTCGAATCTGTCGGGGTCGGCGAAGTGCTCGGGATCGCGGTTGGCGGCATTGATCATCTGGTAGACGACCTCGCCCGCGCGAAGGCGCTTGCCGCCGAGTTCGGCGTCCTTGCGCATCAGCCGCGGCTGCCGCGGGATCGGGCTCTCAAAGCGCAGAACCTCCTCGACGGCGGAGCGAACCAGCGATCGGTCCGCCGCCAGCGCCTGCCACGCCTCGGGGTGGGCGAGCAGCAGGTACAGGCCATTGCCGATCAGCGCCGTCGTCGTCTCCTGGCCTGCGACCATCAGCGTCACGCACGTGCTCAACAGCTCGGCCTGTGAGAGCGTGTCCCCATCGGCCTCCGACGCGACCAGATGGCTGAGCAGGTCGTCGGTCGGCTGCGCTCGCCGCTGCTCGATCAACCCCAGCAGGTAGGCCCGCGACTGCGCGAGCGCCGCTTCGACCGTGGTCAGGGCGGCCACCGTCGGGCGGTTGACACCCTGGAAGGAGAGGATGCCGTCGGCCCAACCCTTGAACAGCGCCCGAGCCTCTGGCGGTGCGCCCAAAAGGTCGGCCAGGACCGTCGATGGAAGCTCCCAGGCCAGCTCGGAGATGACCTCCATGCCGCCGTTGGCGCTCGCGCGGTCGAGGAAGGAATCGACGAGCGCCTGAATGCGACCACGCATGGCCTCGATCACGCGGGGCTTGAACGCGCCCAGTAGCAACGCCCGCAAGCGCGTGTGATCCGGCGGGTCGGAATGCAGCAGGCCGACGGAGGTGTAGTGCTCCTGGAAGTGTGGGAACGCCGCCCGCTCCGCCGCGCTCAGATGCGCCATCGAGCGCGCAAAGCGGCCCTCGTTGGAGAACTCGCCAAAGTTGCGAAAGGTGGTGAGGACGTCGTCGAAGCGCGTGACCAGCCAGCCGTCGATCGAGTCGCTCCAGTGCACGGGATCGAGCTCGCGCAGGCGCTGGAGCACCGCATAGGGCTCGACGTCGAACTCCGGCGAGTCGATCCGCGCGTCGAGCTCGGCGAGCGAGCGCTCAAGCACCGGGCTCGCGTCCGGCCACCGCGGCGCTGTCGCGGCGCGAGTTTCGTAGGCCGGGATCCCTGGGAGACATATAGATTATATTCTAGCTAGAGGAAAATAGCTGTGTCAAGGCGCCGACGGCCGCCATGACAGCCCCAAGCGCGGCAGTCGATCGCTGCGCGCACTCCGATCGCGCACACGAGCGGCCCGGTCAAACGCCTGCGCTCAGCCCGCCAGCACCGCCGCCACAAACCGCTCCGACGCCCCACTCGCCTGCGCAAAGTAGAGCCTCGGCTCGATCAGCTCGAGCTCTAGCAGCACGGGCTGGCCGCCGTCGCCGCGCACGAGGTCCACGCGCGCGTAGAGCGGCGTGCCGAAGCGCGCCGAGATCTCGGCGATGATCGCCCGCGCGAGCGCGCGCTCGTCCTGTTGTGCGGACCGCGCAACGACGAGGTCGGGGTCGAGCATCGCCTTCGCCACGGCCAGCCGGTCGCGCGTGCTGGGCGCGACCTCGTCCGGGGCCAGGACCGGGCGCTTGTGCAGCTCGTGCGAGAGCTGGCCGCCGATGAAGACGAGCGCGGCTTCGCCGTGCTCGTCGACCGATCGCAGGTAGGGCTGCACGAGCGCCGTGCGGCCGCTGGCGTGAATGCGCTCAAGCAGCGCCTGGGCGTCGCCCGCGAAGCCCGGGCCGAAGCGTCCGGTGTTGCGTGCGCCCGCGGAGATGTTGGGCTTCACGACGAGCTCCCGGTCCCACGCCGGGGCCGGGTCGCCCGGCGCGACAAACAGCGTCGGCACGGTCGGACACGACAGATCCGCCAGGTAGCGCTTGTCGGCGTTGAACTCGGCGGTCGCCGCCGTGTTGCGCAGCCGCTCGCCGCCGACGCGCCGGCACCAGGCGAGGAAGTCCTGGAGGTGCAGCGTGTAATCCCAGGTCGATCGCAGGAGCACGCGGTCGTAGGCGTCCCAGTCGACCGCGGGGTCATCCCAGACGCGGTAGTCGGCGCCGAGCAGGGCGCCCGCCGCATGGTCGTCGGGGGAGCCGTCGCGGACGGCTGAGCAGGTTGCAAACGCGACGCGCATGGCGGCGGATCGTATCCGCCGCTCTGTGTTGCCCGCCCGCCCGCCGGCTCAACCGCCCCGTCGCTCGCTGCGTGCTCCCCTCGTGCGCGCCCTCCGTCACGCCGTCGCGCACGTGCGCACCACGACCGCTGTCGGGCCGCCACGTGCCGGGCGGCGTTGGACCGCGCTTTTCGGCCACAAACGGCAAGTCCGTGGACAATACTTACATAAATCACCGGTAATTCGATCGCGGCGCGGCGCAACCAGATTGCACTATTTAGCTGGTATTCGGCATTCTAGAGCGGGCTGGCCGCGCCGTCAGGGCCGGCAGATAACCGAAGGGCACCATCTTCAATATGTGTGCTACGGTCGGTGGTGCGCCCAAACGCCCTGCTGACGTTGCCCAGCTGAGAAGCTTCCCGCGACGCCACCTCGGGCCCGGGCGTATCCGGAATGACTCAACCGAGTTGCTCCAACCGGAATAACAGAGATGGGAGCATCACTATGCATGCCACCATTCGACGCTACGACGCGATCGATCAGAGCCGCACCAACGAGCTCATCAAGAAGGCCGAGAGCACCCTTCTGCCCCGTCTGAGCGAGTTGCCGGGATTCAAGGGCTACTACCTGATTGAGGCCGGCAACGGCGTTTTCAGCTCCGTTGGCTTCTTCGACACAGCGGCGCACGCCGAGGAGTCGACGCAGATCGCGTCAACCTGGGTGCGTGCCGAGAAGCTCGAGACGACGCTTCCGAATCCGCCGAAGATCACGGGCGGCAAGGTCGTCGCGCAGAAGACGCGCGAGCTCGTCGCGGTCTAGGAGCACGAAGTCGTTCGTCGTAGCGAGAGGGCCCGCGTCCTGCGGGCCCTCTCGCTATCCAAATAGGTGACACTGCCGGTATGTGCGCCGTCGCTCGCGCGATGAGCCGCAGCGATGCCGCGCGATCGGCGATCGGACGACGCCGCTCCCGAGGTGCCGGCCTACGCCCCGGCGGGCTCGACGGCGGCCTGGCCGCTCGCGTGCGTGCCCTGCGCCACGAAATCCCGCGAGCGGATCAGGATCAGCGCGCCGACCGCGCCAACGAAGGCCGCGATAGCGGCGATCAGGAAGAGGTCGTTGAGGCTGGCGATGAAGCTCGCGCGCGCCACCGCGCCGACCGCCGCGCGGGCCTGCACGGGCAGGTGGGCGATCGCCTGGCTCGTGTTGCCGTTGGAGATCGCGGTGGTGAGCGCCTTCGCGCCGCCCTGGTGCACAGCGGCGAGGCCGGCGGTGACGTGCGTGCGGATCTCGCTCGTGAAGATCGAGCCGAGCGCGGCGATCCCGGTGGCGATGCCGACCTGGCGGAAGGTGCTGTTGATGCCCGACCCCATGCCGGCCTGGCGGGGCGGGACGACGGCGATCGCCGTCGAGGCGAGTGGCGGGTTGATCATGCCGATGCCGAGACCGCCGACGAGCAGTCCGGGGAGCAGGTGCGTCCAGTGCGAGCTGACGCTGAGGCCGCGCATCAGCAGCAGGCTGACGCCGGCGAGCAGCAGCCCAACACCCATCAGCAGCCTCACCGGCACGACCGTGGTCAGGCGACCGGCAACGGCGGCGGCGATCAGGGTGACGCCCGAGAGCGTCAGGAAACGCAGGCCGGCGGCGAGCGGGGAGAGGCCGAGGACGTCCTGGAGATAGAGCGTCAGGTAGAGGAACATCGAGAAGATCGATCCGGACACGGCGAAGGCGACAATCGACGCGCCCGCGAAGGCCGGGACACGGAACAGGCCGAGGTCGAGCATCGGCGCGCGGCTGCGGAGCTCGATCAACACGAACGCCACGATCAGCGCCGCGCTCGCAACCAGGCAACCCTCGACGACGCCGCTGCCCCAGCCGTCCAGGCTCGACTCGATCAGGCCGAACACGAGCGTCGCGAGCGCGGCGGTGAAGACGACGAAGCCGGGGATGTCAAGGCGGGCGCTCTGCGGGGCCCGCGACTCCTCGAGCTTCGACAGCGTCAGCGCGAGCGCAGCGGCGCCGATCGGGACGTTGACGAGGAAGATCCAGCGCCAGCTCAGCCCTTCGGTCAGGCCGCCGCCGACGACCGGTCCGATCGACACGGCGGCGCCGGTGACCGCGCCCCAGACGGCGAAGGCGACGCCACGGTCGCGGCCGCGGTAGGCGTGGCCGAGCAGCGCGAGTGAGGTGGCGAACATCATCGCCCCACCGATCCCCTGCACGCCGCGCGAGAGGTTCAGCATCAGCGGCGACTGGGCGACGCCGCAGAGCAGCGAGGAGGCCGAGAAGACGACCAGCCCGATCGCGAAGATCAGCCGCCGTCCGACGCGGTCGGCGAGCGAGCCCGCCGTCAGCAGCAGCGCGGCGAGCGTCAGCGCGTAGGCGTCGATCACCCACTGCAGGTCGGTGAAGCTCGAGTGCAGGCCGGCCTGGATCCGCGGCAGCGCGACGTTCACAATCGTGATGTCGAGCAGCAGCATGAAAGTGCCGATCGAAACGGCTATCAGGGTCCACCACTTACGGTCCACGCACGCCCTCGAATCGCTCGCTGGAACTGCCGTCCTTGACTACCTCGCCGGTCCGCATCCGCGACCGCCTGATGGCGCCGGCGCGGACGCCGGCGCGGAGCCTGATCCTAAAGGGTCGCCGGTGCGGGCTTCTTGGGGCACAATCTGGGCCATGATCGTGAAACGCAGCGCGTCCGGCCACAGTGCGACGGTGACGGCGCTGATCGACGCGATCGAGCGCCGCGGGCTGGGCGTGTTCGCGCGCATCGACCACGCCGCCGGCGCCCGCGCGGTCGGCCTGGAGCTCCCCGACGAGGAGGTCGTCGTGTTCGGCAGCCCGCGCAGCGGGACACCGCTGATGGCGGACGATCCGCGGATCGGGATCGAGCTGCCGCTGCGGATGCTGGTCTGGCGCGACGAGCAGGGCGTAGCGGTCGGCTACCGCGACCCGCGCGAGCTCGGCGCCGAATACGCGGTCGCCGAGCACACAGCGACGCTCGATCAAATGGCGACGCTGCTTCACGCGCTCGCGGCCGAGGCGACAGGGTAGGCGCACCGCCGGGGGGCCGGCGGCCACGCGCGCCCCCGACCGCGGGCCGGGCCCGAACAGGCGCGCGCCGCCCACTCGGTGTCGATCGTGATCGCGGCGGTGACGGCGGCCGCGGCGATCGTCGCCTTCGCCGTGCGCCGTCCGGTTGCGGCGCCTGAGGCGCGTCCCGATCCCAGGCTCGACACCGTG
>PMKB01000017.1 GCA_003157595.1 Solirubrobacterales bacterium | reverse complement strand
AAGACGAGGTTCCAGTACTCGAGGAAGCGGGCGTTCTCGCCGCCTGGGCGGTCCTCGGCGGTGCCGAACTGCAGCCCGCGGTCCAGATACAGCTCCGAGCAGGGGCCGCACGGCCCGGTCGGCCCGGCCTGCCAGAAGTTCTCGCTGCGCGGGCAGGCGACGATCCGCTCACGCGGCACCCCGACGGCCAGCCAAGCCTCGATCGCCTCCTCGTCGGGGCCGAGGCCGAGCGCATCGTCTCCTTCGAAGACCGTGATCCAGATATCCTGGGCCGCGAAGCCGTAGCCTTCGCGCGAAAGCTCCCAGGCGAACTCGACGGCCTCGGTCTTGAAGTAATCGCCGAGCGAGAAGTTCCCGAGCATCTCGAAAAAGGTCAGATGACGCGCGGTCGTTCCCACGACGTCGAGGTCGACCGTGCGGAACACCTTCTGGCAGCTCGTCAGACGCGCCGCCGGAGGGCGCTCCTGACCGAGAAAGTAGGGCTTCAGCGGGTGCATGCCGGCGACGGTGAACAGCGCCGAGGAGTCGTTCGATGACGGCACCAGCGACGCGCTCGGCACGCGCAGATGCCCGCGCTCGGCGAAGAACGCCAGGTAGCGCTCGCGGATCTCATCCGAGGTCATGAACGCGAGATTACCGACGCCGGGCCCTCTTGCAGGGCTTTGAGACGTCATCTCAAGATCCCGCGGGCCGGACTGCGTAGCGCCGGATCGAGCGGGTCACCGACGCAGGAGGTCCGCATTCGCGAGTCCCTTGCCGAGACGGCTGCTGTTAGGACGCCCCCGCGCTCGCGCGATCGCCGCCGCGCGCCGAGGCCGCCGCCCCCGGGGCTCGCGCGATCGTCGCGTGGCCCACGATCAGCTCGCCGTCCATCAGGCAGGCGAGCTGCCCCGGTGCGACGCCGTAGGCGGGCGCCGCGAGCGCGAGCTCGAGACCCCCTTCGGTGTGCCGGGGAGTGCAGTCCAGCGGCAGCTGGCGGTAGCGCAGCCGCACGCGATCGAAGCGCGGCCGGTGCAGGACCGCGTCGCGCAGCGTCACCGTATGCGTCGCCAGCTGTGCTCGCGGGCCGACCGTGACGCTGCGCGCATCGGCGTCGGTCGCCAGCACATACAGCGGCGTGCCGCCGCCGATGCCCAGCCCGCGACGCTGCCCGACGGTGTAGCGGTGAGCGCCGCGGTGCACGCCGACCGGCCGTCCGCCCGCGTCGATGAGCTGGCCCGGTCGCTCACCGAGTGCGCCATGGCGCGCCAGGAACGCCTCGCGGCCGGTGCCGGCGAGGAAGCAGAGGTCCTGCGAGTCGGGCTTGTCGGCCACCGGCAGCCCGGCGCGGCGCGCGAGCTCGCGCACGGCCGGCTTGTGCAACTCCCCGAGCGGGAAGCGGATCCGGCGCAGCGCCGCCGGCGCAAGCGCGGCGAGCATGTAGCTCTGATCCTTCTCGGCGTCGGCTGCCACGCGCAGCAGACCGCCCTGAATGCGCGCGTAATGGCCGGTCACCAGAGCGTCGGCGCCGAGCCGCTCGGCGAGCTCGATCATCGCCTCCAGGCGCACCTCACCGTTGCAGCGGACGCACGGGTTCGGCGTTTCTCCGCCGGCGTGTTGGGCGAGCCACGGCTCCACGACGCCCGCACGGAACTCCGCGCGCAGATCGAGCGAGAGGTGCGGCAGGCCGAGCCGATGGGCGAGCGCACGCGCGCGCACGACCGCCTGTGGCGAGCAGCAGCTGCGCTCTCCGTCGTTGTCGGGATCGGTCCACAGCTCGAGCGTCACGGCGACGGCCCGCGAGCCCGCCAGCACCGCCGCAACGGCGCTGTCGACGCCGCCGCTCATCGCAACAATCAACCGCCCGGGCGCGGGCGCGAGTGCAGCCTGCGCGCGTGCGGCCGCGCCGAGGGCGCGGTGCAGCGCGTCGGCGGCCAGGTCGGCCGCGTGCCGCTTCGCGGGCGACAGCCCACCCAGTTCGCCGGCGATCTGGGTGGCCCCGACGCGCGCAGCGTCGAGCAGCGGCCTGCCCTCCACCAGCGCCACCGCGGCGCTGCCGGCTGCGATCGTGCTGCCGCAGCCGCGCGCGTCGAAGCCGGCCTGCGTCACGATCTCCCCGTCCAGCGCCAGCGTGATGCGAACCAGGTCGCCGCACGCCGCGCCACCGGCGGCCCCCGTGTACCCTCTTTCGGGTAGCGCCCCTCGTCCGTGAGGGCGTTCGAGGTGCTCGCGCAGGGGCATTTAACGAGTATGGCGACGTTTTCCCCCTTGCGTCGCGCGCACCGAGCCCTATCTTGAGGTGATGTTGCATCAACCGAGCACCCGAATGAGCCGCGTTTTTCGCGGTTTTCGCCGCGGCGCGCTGGCAATGCCGCTGGCGCTGGTCGGGCTCGCCGTCAGCGCCGGCGCCAGCGCAGCCCCGTCGAGCATCACGGTCGGCGGGAGCCCGCTGCCGCTGGCTGCTGCCACGCCGATCGGCGGCGTGGCGCCCAATGCGCGGCTCACGCTGACGCTGGTGCTCAAGTCACGCGACCCGACTGGCCTGGCGGCGCTTGCTGCAGCGGTGTCGAACCCGGCTTCGCCCTCCTACCATCGCTACCTGAGCGTCGGGGAGTTCGCCGCGCGCTTCGGTGCCGACAGCGCGAGCATCGCCGCCCTGCGTGAGACGCTGCGCGGCGACGGCCTGCAGCCGGGGGCACTTGCGGCCGACGGACTCTCGCTGTCGGTGTCGGGAAGCGCTGCGCAAGCCTCGCGAGCCTTCGACGTGAGCCTGCGGCGCTACCGCGTTCGCTCCGGCGCGCAGCTCTACTCGAACACCGCAGCACCGCGAATGCCGGCCTCGCTTGGTGGCGTCGTGACGGACGTGCTGGGTCTCAGCGACACGCCGGCGGCGGTACCGGAGGGCCTCACCCGCCTCGCGTCGAAGGCGCCGTCCAAGACGGCGGCGAAGCCCGTCGCGCGCGCTGCCGGCGGCGGCGGCGCACCCGTCGCGTGCCCACAGGCGAGCAGCTTCCAGGCCGCCAACCCCCGCTTCTTCACACTCGACCAGATCGCCAAGGCCTACGGCATCAACGGCCTGTACGCCAACGGCGACTTCGGCCAGGGCGTGACGATCGCGCTGCCGGAGCTGGATCCCTACGCAAGCACGGCCGTCGAGCAGACCGACATTGCCGCGTTCCAGCAGTGCTACGGCACCGCTGCCCAGGTCACGGTCGAGCCGCTGGTCGACAACGGCCCGACCGAGCCGATCACCCCGACGGCCGAGTCGGCCGTCGACCTCCAGAACGTCATCGGGCTCGCCCCGCAGGCCAACGTCGACGTCTACGAAGGCCCCAACACCGGCCAGGGCAACTACGACACCCTGGCCGCGATCCTCGAGCGTGACAACGCCCAGGTCATCAGCGACTCCTGGGGCCTGTGCGAGCAGGAAGACCCGATCTTCTCGCAGATCGAGCTCAACCTGCTCTACGAGGCCGCCATCCAGGGCGAGAGCTTCCTCGCAGCGGTGGGCGACCGCGGCGCGGAGGGCTGCGCCAGCGAGTGGAACGACAACCTCACCAATATCGTCCAGCAGGGCGGGGACGCAAACGCTCCCAAACTCGCCGTCGACGACCCCGCGAGCCAGCCCTACGCGACCGGCGTCGGCGGGACGAACCTGACCGCGCTCGGGCCGCCGCCCATCCAGACGGCCTGGGATCACCTCTACTGGGGCGCGAGCGGCGGCGGCATCTCGACGTTCTGGCCGATGCCCAACTACCAGCTCTACGCAGGCGTTCCGGGCGTCCTCAACAGCTACTCCAGCCTGCTGCCGTGCCAGCAGGTGTCCCAGCAGACGTCGGGGTACTGCCGCGAAGTGCCCGACGTGTCGGTTGACGGGTCAACGGAGACGGCCTACGTGACGTATTTCGACGGAGGCTGGAGGGCCTTCGGCGGGACCAGCACGGCGACACCGGTGTGGGCGGCGCTGGTCGCCCTGGCCGACTCAAGCGGCCTGCCTGGCTGCAAATCACCGGCGACGGCCGCCCCGCGCCTT
>PMKB01000197.1:11671-17324 GCA_003157595.1 Solirubrobacterales bacterium | reverse complement strand
GCGGCCGCGGCGATGGGGTCGGCGGGTGTCGCCGGGGCGCCGGCCCCCCGGTGGACGTGCAGCGAGAACGACGGCGTCTCGATCGTCAGCTCGTCGAGCTGCGATTCGTCGATGATCCGCAGGATCTCGCTGACGTCCTCGTCGGTGAGCGCCAAGCTCAGTCCCTCCGCGGCTTGACGCCGAAGGTGCCGAGCACGAGCGACATCGCATCGAGGCCGGTGCGGTCGGCAACGGCCTCCGAGCCGGCCCGGGCGGTTGCCGTGACCGGCCGCGACTGCAGCACGAAGAGGTTCTCGGGCAGGCTGCCGGTGCGCGCGATCGCCCACTCGATGTCCTGGCGGCTGCCGAAGTGGCGCTCGACCGCGCGGGCGGTCTGCACCAGTGCGCGGAGCCCTTCTTCGTCGAGGCAGGCGGCCGTTCGTCTGGGCTCCTCCACCGCCACTCGGTGGGTTCCGCGCCCGCCCGGATCCGGCACGTACTCGACCTGTTTGTCGGCGATCGTGCGCCGCAGGATCTCGTGGCTGACCTTGGAGATGAGGAAGTCGTCGGGCGTCACCTCGCCGCCGACAACGCCGAGGCCGAGGCCCCAGCTGGCGTTGATTGCGACGACGCTGGGGTCGCCGGTCAGCGGGCTGCAGGTGAACATCACCCCCGACACCTCGGCGTCGACCATCAGCTGCACCGCGACGCCCATCGCCGGCGGGCCGCCGCCCGCCGCCATCCTCGCGCGGTAGGAGATCGCCTCCGCGCTGTAGAGCGAGATCCAGCAGCCGCGGATCGCCTCGCAGACCCCGTCGGTGCCGCGCACCCAAAGGTATGTCTCCTGCTGCCCGGCGAAGGTCGCCTCCGCGGAGTCCTCGCCACGCGCAGAGGAGCGGACCGCGACCGGCGGCTGGCGCTTGCTCGAGGTGGCTGCGAGCGCCGCGTAGTGACGTCCCACCTCGGCGGCGACCGCGTCTGGCACCGGCGTGCGGCGCATCTCGAGCGTGACCGCTGCGGACGCGGCGGCGACGGCGGCGACGTCGTCGGGGTCGATGCCTGCGAGGGCGTCCTCGACGCGCTCCCCGACTGAGCCGGTGGCGAGGAATGCCTCGAAGGCCGCCGTCGAGACCGCGAAGCCAGGCGGCACGGGGATACCGCCGGCGATCAACTCGCCGAGGCTCGTGCTCTTGCCGCCGAAACGGTCCTCGTCGTGCGCCCGCAGCTCCGCCAGCGGGCGCGCGCACTCCGTCATGCAGGCTCCTCGTCGTCGAGCAGCGTGACCACGCCGTTGGTCCCGTCCACGCGCAGCCGCTGCCCGGTGCGGATCTCTGCCGTGGCGCGACCGGTCCCGACAACGGCCGGTAGCCCGTACTCGCGGCAGACGATCGCGGCGTGGGACATGATCCCGCCGATGTCGGTGACGGCGCCGCGGATCTTGGGGAAGATTGGCGCCCACGCCGGCGAGGTGACGGTCGAGACCAGGATCTCGCCGGGCTGGACGTCGGTGATCTCGTGCACGTCGCGCACGACCCGAGCCGGTCCCTCCGCCACGCCCGGCGAGGCCGCGGCTCCCGTCAGCGTCAGCGAGTCGCCGCTCATCGCGCTCGCCCAGCTGTGCAGGCGCTCGGGTGTGATGCCCCAGAGCATGACCGAGATCGGGTCGTTGATCGCCTCGGTCGGCATCGTTCCCATCGCCGGCGGCGGCGTCCACTGCTTCAGCCGCTCGAGCAGTCTGCGCCGGCGCTCGACGATCGGCGGCCAGTGATGGGGACCGCGCGGCGGGCCGCCGTGCGCCCAGCTGAGAACCAGCTCCTCGAGCGCCTCGCCGACCTCGTGGCGCGAGAGCTGGAAGACGTCCTCGCCGTCGTGCAGGAAGCCGTGTGTCGCCAGCAGCGCGCCGAACTCGCGGACCTTGTTGAAGAAGCGCGACTGGAACCAGTACTCGCAGAAGAACTTGTGCTCCTCGACGTAGGGGAACACGGTCCGCGAGAGCCCGAGCAGCTCGTTGAAGGTCCCGCGCGCCTGCTCGTCGAGCAGCGCGCCGTACTCATGCGCGAGGCGGTTGCGCTCGGCCGCCAGATGCTCGGTGGGCCGCTCGGTGTCGCGGCCCTCGACCAGCGCGTCGATGTGGCCGCGGATCGCCGAGAACGGGATCGAAGGGTCGTCCAGCCAGGAGCGGTGATGGTGGTAAAAGCCGTCGCCCGAGCCCATGTTGAACCATGGGTCCTTGACGGCCTCGAGCGACTCGAGCCAGCCGCGGCCGGCTTCGCTTTGGCCGAGCTCGGCAATGATGGCCTCGGGCGAGCGTCCGTCCGCGAAGCTCGCATCGACGCCGGCCTCGCGCGCCAGGCGGGCCAGGTGGCGAAGCTCGGTGTCGGGGCGGAACAGGAGCACGTCGATGCCCGAGACCATCTGCGCGATGTGCTGGTCGGGGATCTCCGGCAGCGCGCTCTTGCAGAAGTCCGAGAAGGTGAGGTAGGCGCCGTAACCGAGCAGCAGGAACTCGAAATGGTGCTGCCACATCTGCTCGTGCATGCGCAGTGCGCGGTTGTAGGAGTCGAGCACGCGGACGAAGCTCGTGTCGCGGTCCTCGAACGCCACGGCGTCCTCCTCATAGGTGCGCAGCTGTGGCACCTCGAGCGCCGTGATCTCGGCGATCAGCTTCCTCATCTTCTCGCGCCAGCGGCCGTAGAGCTCGTCCCAGTTGGCGAAGTAGTAGCCGGCACGCTCGCCGAAGTAGGCTGCGCGCTCGGCGATGAGGTTCGGGTCGGTTACGGCGTTCGGCGTGATGAAGACGTAGCCGTTGACGATCCGGTAGTCGATTCCCATCGCGGGCGGGATCGCGAAGACGCGGTTCTGCCAGTTGGCGAGCGCGTAGTAGGGGCCGTCGATCGCGACCACGTCGAACGCCGACATCGGCTCCGGGAAGTGCATCGAGTTCCAGAACCACAGGCGCTGCTCGTCGGCCTCGCGGCGGTCCTCGCCGAGCAGGGCGTAGTACGGGTACATCTCCTCCCAGCCCTCGCACCCCTCCGGGGTGGCGATCGACAGGGGACTGGGGAAGGTGGACGCCGGCGTTGTGCTCAACACACTCTCCTAGTTGGTCAGACGTAGTGGGCGACGGGTTCCGACCGCGGCGCGCGGTGAGCGGGCGAGCCGACGGCCTCGAGCAGGTCACCCAGGTAGTGCAGGTGCACGCGCATCGCCCGCTCGGCGAGCACCGGCTTACGCTGTTCGATCGCGGCGATGATCTCCCGGTGCTGGTCGCGGGCGACCGCCTCGACGATCGCCGGAGCGATGATGTCCTTGAGCCGCGGCTGCAACACCTCTGAGCACCACGCGCTCAGCGCGGAGGCCAGCCGGTTGCCTGCTGCCTCGGCGATCGTCTGGTGAAAGCGAATGTCGGTCTCGCGCTGCACGAGGTCGTCGTCGGGCCGGGCGGTGGCGTCCTCGACCGCGCGCCACAGCTCGGCGATCTTCTCGGCGCTCGCGTGCTCGGCCGCCAGCCCGGCCAGCGGGACCTCGAGCAGTAGGCGCACCTCGGTCAGCTCGCACAGCGAGGTGGTGGTGTTGGCAAGCATGCCGGCGACCGCGTCGCTCACCGTCCGCGCCAGCCCACGGTCCGGGCTGCGGGCGACGAACACGCCACCGCCGGGGCCCCGCGCGGCGCGCAGCAGGTTCGCGCGGACGAGCAGCCGCACGGCCTCGCGGACGGCTGGGCGGCTGACGTTCAGCTCCCGGGCCAGCTCGGCCTCGGTGCCCACGCGGTCGCCCGCCACCAACCCACGGGCGGCGATCGCCTGCTGCAGCAGTTGCGACACGCGGTCACTGGACGGGGCGACGGCCAAGGCCAGGCGGGAAAGATCGATCTTCTTGTCTTGAATCCCGGTATCCTAGCGCGAAGCTTTGAGCGTGCGCCAAACCCGGCGCACTTCCCCTGTGCACGCTGCCCTGGTGGGCCGGTAGAGCCAAAAGATCGCGCTTTGGTTATGTCTTGACTTGGTTTGGGACGCCGTCTAGCATCCGGTCCCGGGCGCCTGAGGGGGCGCATCATCGAGAGGCAGAGGAGACTTGATGTCTGAGCAGAGGACGAAGGATTCGGGCGGGCTGAACCGCGCAGAGTTCCTGAAGCGCGGCGGCGCGGCCGTCGGCGGAGTCGTGCTCGGCGGCGGCGCCGCAGCGGCGCCGGCCTGGGCTTCGCGCGGACACGTCGCGGGGGCGCACGATGCGGCATCGACGATCACGATCGGCTACGTCAGCCCGCTGACCGGTCCCGATGCGGGCTTCGGCGAGCCCGATCCGTACGTGATCAGCCTGGCGAAGGCAGCCTTCGCCAAGGGCCTGAAGATCGGCGGCAAGAGCTACAGGGTGAACATCATCGAGAAGGATGCGCAGTCCGTGCNNGCCGCCGAGGCCGCCGGCGTGCCCTGCATCTCGACCGTCGTGCCGTGGGAGGCGTGGTGGCTCTCGCTCGGCGGCACCTTGACCGCGATGGGCGTGCCCAACTCTCCTGCGTTCAAGTGGGTCTACCACTTCAGCTTCGGCGTCCCGGACTTCGCCGCCGCCTACCTGGACCAGTGGAAGCAGGTTCCCAACAACAAGAAGGTTGCGGTCATGTGGCCCAACGACGCGGACGGCAACGCGATCCGCGGTGCGCTCGGACCGGTCCTGAAGGGCGCCGGGTACACGATCGTCGACCCGGGTGCCTACCAGGACGGCACGATGGACTACACGCCGCAGATCACGCAGTTCAAGTCGGAGGGCTGCGAGATCTTCAACACCTTCCCGATCCCGTCCGACTTCACCACCTTCTGGCGTCAGGCGGCCCAGCAGGGTCTGACCAAGCAGTTCAAGATCGCGCAGATCGCCAAGACGGGCCTGTTCGCCTCGCAGGTCCAGGCGGTCGGCTCGCTCGGCTACAACCTCGCCAGCGGCGAGTACTGGGGACCGACGTGGCCGTACAAGTCCTCGCTGACCGGAATCAGCAGCGCGGCGCTCGGCGCGGGCTATACCAAGGCAAAGGGCCGCTACGTCAACCAGCAGCTCGGGGCGAGCCTCGCACTGTGGGACGTCGCCGCCGCCGCGCTGAAGGCNNCGCCCGTCGGAACGGTCCACTGGGGTGCCAGCGGGGCGAAGAACCCGGCCCCCAACGTGGTTGCCACGCCGATCATCGGCAACCAGTGGCGCAAGGCGCCGAAGGGCAGCAAGTTCAGCCTCGAGCTGGTCGTCACCGACCACGCCGACGATCCAAAGGTGCCGGTCGCCAGCAAGCTGACTCCGTACAGCTAGAGCGCCTGGCAGGACAGTCGAGCATGGGACCGCAGCCGATGCTCGCCGCCGTCGAGCTCCGCAAGCAGTTTGGTGCGCTTGCAGCGCTCGACGGCGTGGACTTCACCGTGGGCTCCGNNCCGGCAAGACGACGCTGCTGAACGTCCTCGCCGGCACGATTGCGCCGTCGAGCGGCTCGGTCAGCTTTCAGGGGGCAGTCGTGACCGGGTCCGGGGCGAGCAGGCGCTCACGCCTGGGCATCGCCCGCGCGCATCAGGTGCCGCGGCCGTTCGGCGGCATGACCGTGTTCGAGAACTGCTTCGTCGGCGCGACGACCGGCGGTGGCATGCGGCGGCGCGCGGCCTACGATCGCTGCCTCGAGGTGCTCGAGCTGTGCGGCCTG
>PMKB01000197.1:0-11628 GCA_003157595.1 Solirubrobacterales bacterium | reverse complement strand
ATCGTCTGGATCGAGCACATCGTGCATGTGCTCGTCCAGGTCATCGAGCGCCTCGTCTGCATGGACACCGGTCGCGTGATCGCCGACGGCGATCCGGCCGGCGTGATGCGCGACGCCCGGGTCATCGACGCCTACCTCGGGGGTGCTGCCGCGTGAGCCTGCTGGACATCGAGGCGCTCAATCTTCGCCACGGCCTGCTCGAGGCTGTGCGCGACTTCACGCTGTCGGTCGCCGAGGGCGAGACGGTAGCGCTCGTCGGCGCCAACGGCGCCGGCAAGACGACGCTGCTGCGGGCGATCGCCGGCGCCCACCGGCCGAGCGCGGGCACGATCAGCTTCGACGGCGTCGATGTCACGCGGGTGGCGGCCTATCGTCGCGTGCAGATGGGGATAGCGCTCGTGCCGGAGGGGCGGCGGCTGTTCCCGGCGCTGACCGTGGAGGAGAATCTGCTGGTCGCGGCGCAGCGCCGACGGCCGGGCCGCTGGACCGTCGACACCGTGATCGAGGCCTTTCCGATGCTCGCGCGGCTGCGAGGCCGGCGCGCTGCGACGCTGTCGGGCGGCGAGCAGCAGGCCGCTGCGATCGGGCGCGCGCTGATCACCAATCCGCGTCTGCTGTTGCTCGACGAGGTGTCGCTGGGCCTCGCTCCGCTCGCCGTTGAGGACGTCTATCGCTCGCTTGCGAGCGTGATCGCGGAGGGCGCGACGGTCGTGCTCGTGGAGCAGGACCTTACGCGCGCAGCGGCCGTCGCCGACCGCGTGGTGTGCATGCTCGAGGGGCGGATCGTGCTCGAGGGCGCCGGCAGCGAGCTCACGCGCGAGCAGATCACCGAGGCCTACTTCGGGCTGCGACGCAGCCAGGCGCTCGACGCATGACCTGGGTCAACGACGTGATCCAGGGGGTCATGCTGGGCGGCTTCTACGGCATGCTCGCCTGCGGACTCGCGCTGATGTTCGGCCTGATGCGGATCATCAACCTCGCCCACGGCGACATCGCGGTGCTCGGCGCGTACCTGATCTACGTCGTGCTGGAGCACTGGAACACCTCGCCGTTCGTGGCGATCCTGCCGGTGTTGCCCGTGATGCTGCTGCTCGGCTACCTGCTGCAGCGGCTGCTGCTCGAGCGCAGCCTGCGCTCGGGGATGCTGGTGCCGCTGCTCACAACCTTCGGCCTGTCGATCGTGATCCAGAACCTGCTGCAGCAGGGCTTCTCGCCCGACGTGCGCTCGCTCGGCGCCCAGGCGGGGTCGGTCGCGACGGCGAGCTGGCAGATCACAAGCCAGCTGTCGATCCCGGCGATCGGGGCGCTGACGCTCGGCGTCGCGGTCGTGATCTTCGGCGGGCTGCAGCTGTTCCTCTCGAGGACCCACTCCGGCCGCCAGATGCGGGCCACGGCGCAGGATCCCGACACAGCCGAGCTGGTCGGCATCAACTCGAAGGCGGTCTACGCGCGGGCCACCGCGATCGCTGTGGCGATCGCCGCGATCGGCGGCATGTTCCTGGCGATCCGCTCCGATTTCTATCCTTACTCCGGGCCCACCTACCTGATCTTCGCGTTCGAGGCCGTCGTGATCGGCGGCCTGGGCGGCTCGCTCTGGGCCACGCTGCTGGGCGGGATCGTGCTCGGCGTCGCGCAGACGATCGGCGGCCAGATAAATCCCGAGTACCCGGTGCTCGCCGGTCACGTCGTATTCCTGCTGGTGCTGCTCTCGCCGCGCGGCGGCCTGGTCAACCTGCGCCGGGCGACGGCATGAGCGCGCAGCCGCTGGCTCCGGCGGTCACCCCTCCGACCACGATCCGCCGCTGGACGCGGCTGTCGGCCGGCTTCACGAGCGGCTTCGGCCTGCTGGTCGTCGCGATGATTTTCGTACCCATCGCGCTCGGCGCGAACACGGTCCAGGACATGACGACGCTACTGACCTACGTGCTGATGGCCGTGATGTGGAACGCGCTCGCGGGCTACGGCGGGCTCGTCTCGATCGGCCAGCAGGCATACATCGGGCTCGGCGCGTACGCCACCGTCTGGCTGGCCCAGCACAGCGTCGACCCCTACCTCGGGATGCTGCTCGCCACGGTGTTCTGCGGGGTCGTCGCGATCCCGCTTTCGTTCCTGATGCTGCGCTTCCGCGGCGCGCAGTTCGCGATCGGCACCTGGGTCGTCGCCGAGGCGCTGGCGATCTGGGTCTCGCTCGACAACGCGCTCGGGGCCGGGACGGGCACCTCGCTCGCGCAGCTTGATTCCTACGCCCCGACATCGCGGGAGCACTACACCTACTGGCTGACGCTCGGCTTCACGGCGTTCTTCACGGGCGCGCTGTTCCTGCTGCTGCGCAGCCGGCTCGGGTCCTCGTTGCAGGCGATCCGCGACGACGAGGACGCGGCCGCGTCGGTTGGCGTGCGCGTCGTAGCGGGCAAGCGGATCCTCTTCTTGCTGGCCGCCGCCGGCGCCGGCGCTGCGGGGGCGATGACGCTCGCCAACACCCTGTTCATCGAGCCGACCGCGATCTTCAGCGTCAACTACACGGCGTTCATGATCTTCATGGTGCTGGTCGGCGGGCTCGGCACCTTCGAGGGCCCGATCATCGGCGCGATCGTGTTCTACCTGATGCAGAACTGGCTCGGCAACGACGGCGTCTGGTATCTCGTCGTGCTCGGCGGTGCTGCGATGGCATTCGCGCTGTTCCTGCCGCGCGGGGTCTGGGGGACGCTCGAGGAGCGCAGCGGCCTGCGCTTCATGCCGGTCGGCTATCGCGTGCAGCGCGCCTCGCCGGCGCCCGAGGAGCCGCAGTGAGGATCACCGCGGCGGTCACCGAAGCCCGCGGCGGGCCCTTCGTGCTGAGCGAGCTGGAGCTCGGCGAGCTGCGCGACGACGAGCTGCTGGTCGAAATCAGCGCAGCCGGCATCTGCCACACCGACCTGATCTGCCGCGACCAGTGGATCCCCGTGCCGCTGCCCGCCGTGCTCGGCCACGAGGGCGCCGGCGTCGTGCTCGCGGTCGGCGCGGGGGTTTCGAAGGTGGCCGTCGGCGAGCGCGTCGGCCTGACGTTTGACTCCTGCGGCAGCTGCCCGTGCTGCCTGCGCGCCAAGCCGTCGTATTGCCACAGCTTCTTTGAGCACAACTTTGCAGCCACGCGCGCGAGCGACGAGACGAGTGCGCTCTCGCGCGGCGATGAGATCGTCGGCGGCCACTTCTTCGGGCAGTCCAGCTTCGCTACCGCCTCGGTGGCCCGCGAGCGCAACGTGGTCGGCATCGAGAGCCACATCCCGCTGGATGTCGTCGCTCCTTTCGGTTGCGGCATCCAGACCGGCGCCGGCGCCGTGCTCAACACCCTCGCCGTGCCGCCCGGCGCGAGCCTGGCGGTGTTCGGTACAGGCGCGGTCGGCATCGCCGCAGTGCTCGCCGGGGTGATCGCCGGCGCCAGCACGATCATCGGCGTCGATCTGCTGCCCGCCCGGTTGGCGCTGGCCGCCGAGCTGGGCGCGACCGCGGTGATCGACGCGCGCAGCACCGACCCCGTCGAGGAGATCATGCGGCTGACCGGTCACGGGGTCGATTTCGCGCTCGAGACGACCGGCGCGCCGGCCGTCCTGCGCGCTGCCGTCGATTGTCTCGCGCCGCTGGGGACGGCGTGCGTGATCGGCGCGCCGAGGCAGGGCACCGAGGTGGCGCTGGACGTCAATACGATCCTCACCGGGGGCCGCACCGTGCGGGGCGTCGTCGAGGGCGACAGCGTTCCGCAACTCTTCATACCGGCGCTGGTCCGCCACTGGGAGCAGGGACGGTTTCCGGTCGAGCGGCTGATGAGGTTCTACGACTTCGACGCGATCGAGCAGGCCGTGGCCGACGCGCAGTCCGGCGCCACGATCAAGCCCGTGTTGCGGATGTCTTCGAGCGTCGGCGTGCCGTCATGAGCCGGTTGCGCTTGGGCGCTTACGCGCGGGCCCCGTTCGCGGAGGTTTGAGATGGGCGCGACGAAGGTCCGCACGCAGGTCGCGATCATCGGCGCCGGACCGGCCGGGCTCACGCTGTCCTGTCTGCTTCACGGTGCGGGGATCGAGACGGTCGTGCTCGAGAACCGAAGCCGTCGCTACGTCGAGGAGCGAATTCGCGCCGGCGTGCTCGAGCAGGGCACGGTCGAGGTGCTGGAAGCCGCCGGAGTGGGCGAACGGATGCACCGCGAGGGCATCGTCCACCACGGCATCTATCTGCAGTTCGCGGGCGAGCGCCACCGCATCCCGCTGAGCGATCTGGCCGACGGCCGCAGCATCGTGATCTACGGCCAGACCGAGGTGGTCAAGGATCTGATCGAGGCGCGCGTGAACGCGGGCCTGGAGCTCCGCTTCGGCGTGGCGGACGTGAGCGTTCACGAGCTCGAGACGGACCTGCCGAGCGTCCGCTTCACTCATGAGCACGAGCAGTTCGAGCTCGAGTGCGACGCGATCGTGGGCGCCGACGGCTTCCATGGCGTCTGCCGGCCCGCGATCGAGCAGCACCTGCGCGTCTTCTCGCGCGAGTATCCGTTCGCCTGGCTGGGGATCCTAGCGGCGGCGCCGCCGTCGAGCGACGAGCTGGTCTACACCCACCACGAACGCGGCTTCGCGTTGCTCAGCCTGCGCTCGCCGGAGCGCAGTCGCCTCTATCTCCAATGCGCCGCCGACGAGCGGCTCGACGAGTGGCCGGACACGCGCATCTGGGACGAGCTTCACCGCAGGGTCTCGCTCGACGGCTGGACGCTCGTCGAGGGGGAGGTGCTCGAGAAGGGAATCACCCCGATGCGAAGCTTCGTCACCGAGCCGATGCAGCACGGCCGGCTGTTCCTCGCCGGCGACTCGGCTCATATCGTGCCGCCGACCGGCGCCAAGGGCCTCAATCTGGCGATCTCGGACGTCACCGTGCTCGCCGAGGCCTTGATCGACTCCTACCGCAGCGGCAACCGCTCCGGTCTGGCCGAGTACTCCCGGACCTGCCTGCGCCGCGTCTGGCGCGCCGAGCACTTCTCCTACTGGATGACCACGATGCTTCACCAGCTCGGCGAGGACCCGTTCGACAACCAGCTGCAGCTCTCACAGCTGCGCTACATCGTTTCCTCCGAGGCTGCGGCGCGGACGCTCGCCGAGAACTACGTCGGGCTCCCGCTCGGCCATCGCGCCGTCGCGGCGGATTGAGTGAGCGCCGCCGGGACCTGCAGCGTCCCTCGAGGACCCTGCTATTTCCCGCTGTCGGCCTGTTGGCCTGCTTGCTCCTGGGTCCGCGGCATGTAGCGGTGGTGCAGCATCAGCGCGTTGCCGTCCGGGTCGGCGAAGAAGGCCATGTGGCAGACACCGGTGTCGAAGACATCGCCCTGGAAGGCCACACCGCGCGCCTCGAGCTTCGCGCGCGCCGCAGCGACGTCATCCACGTGCAGCGCGATCACCGCGGTGCTGACGTTGTGGGGGAGCCCCATTGCCTCCGCATTCATCACGCCGAGCGTCAGGTTGCCGGTCTCGAACTCGGCAAAGTTGCGATCCGGTAGATGCACTGAGCACGGCAGCTCAAGGGTTGTGCCGAAGAACTCGACGGCGGCCTCGAGGTCGTGCGTCGGCAGCGAAACGAAGTCGACGCCGCTGACGAGTTGCGTGGTGGTCATCGTGGCGCTCCTTGCAGCGGGAGCCTGGAGCGTAGCGCGCTCGCGCGCCCCGCGCGATCGCGGCCGGGGCGCCCTCCGGCTCAGGCGGTCGCGGGCCTGGCGCGTCGCTCGCCGACGCGCTTCGCGAGCAGGCGCAGCGCGGTAACGGCCCCGACCGCGCCGTAGAGGAACACGAACGGCATGAAGCGCACGTTGTCACGGGGGGTGATCGCAAAGAAGGTGTTCAGCACGGCGATCGCCAGCATGGCGAGCACCGGGACGACGAACGCCCAGCGACGGCGCAGCAGCACGAGGCCGAGCAGCATGCCGATCCAGGCGATTGCCGAGTAGAGCTGGTGCTGGAAGAGGCTGGTCGTTCGCGCGAGTCCGCCGCCACCGACCGAGTTGCCGCCGCTCCACGGGAACGACCACATGTTCCACGCCTTGTTCCAGAGCATGTGCGCGAACTTGAGCGGCTCGCCGAGCATGTACTTGTCGAGGTTGTGAAACGCGGCGGCCTGCGCCGCGGCCTGGTCGGAGTCGCCCGGGTGCTCGGACTGGACCAGCGCGAACAGGCCCTGCGCGTCGCCGGGCGGCAGGTGGCAGTAACCGGGGTCGGTCTTGCGGAAGTGCCGGCAGACGGTCTTCGCGGTCACGCTGATGTCGATGAACTGGTTGCCACCGCCCGGCAGGTAGGTGCCGAGGAAGAACGCGTGGGGGCCGGCGCTGACGATCGGCGTGAACCGCTGTTCCTTGATCGATGCGTACACGACATAGGGCGTCACGACCGCGAGCGCCACAAGGCCGTAGAGGAGCGCACGCCCGACCGCTGCGCGCCGACTCGGGTACCCGCTGATCACCAGGCCGAGCATGATCACCGCGACCGCCACCGCGTAGTCCTCGCGCACGAGTCCCGCGAGCCCGGCGACGATCCCGGCCAGCACGAGCGAGTGCAGATCGCGCTTGCGCGCCCAACAGATCGATGCGGCAGTCGCGATCAGGATCAGCGCGCCAAGCGGCTCGCTGAGGTAGGTGCGCGTGATGTCGATCAGCGGCTCGTAGGTCGCCATCAGCGCGACCGCGACCAGCGCCGCCCACGGTCCGGCGAGGATCCATGCGAGCGCCGCCACGAGGATCAGCGTGAGGAACTCGACGACGAGCTGCGAGTACTGCGCAATGCCGTGGGAGTGGGTGGCCTGTGAGATCCGCGGGGTGCCGCGCAGCACCGCTGCGGCCGCGAACATCAGCGAGGTCCCGGGCGCCCACTTGTAGGTCGCGATCTGCTGGCCTTCGAGGATCCGGTCCGCGTTGGCGATGTAGCCGCCCTCGTCGACCGAGACGCGGTCGTTGGAGCCGATCACATCCACGCGCGCCACCGTCCCCGCGATGATCACCACGGCGACCACCGCCAGCAGGATCCGGTCGATCCTCCGCGGGAACCAGCGCGCAAAAAGTGCCGCGCGGTGTTCGCGACCTGCCAGCGTGCGCAGTCTTTGTCCGAGCGGTTGTTTCACGGATGCGGCCCGGGGTTGAACCGCCGTCGCGGCGCGCAGGCGCCGCCGGGTCCAGGGGACGCGCGGATGCTAGTCGGTCGGGCGGCGTGGCCGCTGCGGCAAGCCGTTCGCCGCCCTCGAGGCCCGGCGAGCCGCGGTCCATCGGCGCGGTCGCTCTCGGGTGATCAAGACCTTCGTGCGGTCGCTTGTCTTGGGCGCCGCGCCTGGCGACGCGAGCGAGCGCTGCCCTCGAGCGGGCCGCGCGCGGCCTCGATCAACCGTTCGTCTACGCCGTGCGCCAGCCGCCGCACGGGCGCCGATGGGAGAGTATGCGCCCGATCACCAAAGCCGCTCTCGCCGTCGCGGTTTCCGCCACGTTCGGACTGGCCGGCCTCACCGCCGTCGCCGGTGCCGGCGCCGCGGGCGCGCCACCGGCGGTCCCGTCCGCAACGGCCCTGCTGCCGCCGGCCGGGTCTGTCTACACGGGCGTCTCGAGCGGTGCCGTGGGTTCGTTCGCGAGCGAGGTCGGAAAGCATCCGGCGGTGTACGGCGAGTTTGTCACCTGGGGCCAGTCGATTCATTTCGCGTTCAACGACGCCGCTGCGGCGCACGCGCGCCTGATGTTGCACATCGGGACGGGCGCTCTCGGTCACGGCGTGATCACGCCCGGGCAGATCGCCCAGGGTGACGGCGACGGCTATCTGCTCACGCTGAGCCAGTTGATCGCAAGTCACAACAAGCCGGTCTACATCCGGCTGTTGCCGGAGATGAACAACGCCAACAACCCTTACTGCGCGATCAACGTCGACGGCACCTCGCGCGGGCCGGCCTACTCGCCGGCGCAATTCATCGCGGCGTGGCGCCGCGTGGTGACGGTGCTGCGTGGCGGACCGGTCGCCACGATCGACTCCGAGCTTGCCGCGCTCGGTCAGCCACGACTGCACGGCATCGCAGCGGCGGCCTCGGTTGCGCACTCGCCGGTCGCGTTCGTCTGGACGCCGGAGACGGCAGGCACGCCGAACATCCCGGCCAACACGGCTGCCACCTACTACCCGGGCAACGCCTACGTCGACTGGGTCGGCACCGACTTCTACAGCAAGTTCCCCAACTTCACAGGTCTTGACGCCTTCTACAAGCAGTTCCGACACAAGCCGTTCGCGTTCGGCGAATGGGCGATCTGGGGCGGCGACAACCCGGCCTTCGTCGCCCAGCTCTTCGCCTGGGTCAACTCCCACAAGCGTGTGCAGATGATGCTCTACAACCAGGGCTTCACGACCAGCGGGCCGTTCAGCCTCTCCGCAGACCCGCGCTCCGCCGCCGCGCTCCGCGGAGTGCTCGCGCCCGCGCGCTACCTCGCCTTCGCTGCCGCTTGAGCGCCGCGGCGCCGGTGGGCCTGCTCGGAACCTTGCACCGTACTCGCCGGCGTCTGGACGCCGCCTGGCGGCGTCCTCGCTCACGCCGGCGCGACCGGCCACCAACGGTCCCGCCGTCGGTGCCGCCGCTGCCTGCGTCCGGGCCAGTCGGCGCCAGCCGCTCGCAGCTTGCGCGACGGCGTTGCGGGACGAGCGACTAGGGTGTCGGTCGTGTCGCCATCATGGCTGTGGCTGCAGGGAGCGATCGTCGTGTTCGTCGTCGCCGGGATGGTCATCGCGGTCGTCAAGCTCGCCTGAGTACCATCGCCTTCGCGGATGTTTGAATCGATCGTCGTCGCCACCGATGGCTCCGAGACCGCCAGCGAGGCGGTGCGGCAGGCTGCGCAGCTGGCCGGAGCGCTAGGAGCCCGTGTCCACCTCGTCTGCGTCTATGAGCCGGTGCCAAGCGCGCACGACGCGGAGGGCGGGATCGGCGTGCGCTCGGAGTCGGGATGGGTGCTGCGCCCGCGCGAGGCCGTCGACGCGACGCTCGCGGCCGCCGCCGCCGTGTTCGCGGCCGCGGGCGTCGAGGTGGACCTCTACGCCCAACGCGGAGACCCGGCGGACGCGATCCTCGACGTCGCAGAGGAACGCGGCGCCGATCTGATCATCGTCGGCAACCGCGGCCGGGCCGGGGCGAAGCGATTCCTGCTGGGCTCGGTGCCGAACCGGATTTCACACCACGCGCCGTGCGCGGTGCTGATCATCCGGACGCCGTAGAGGCCGCTCTTGCGACCGCGGCGCCTTCGCGTCGCGAGCTGGACGGCTATCCCGTGGTGCCGGAGGATCCGGTCGTGCCGGTGGCGCCGGTCGACCCGGTCGACCCGGTCGGTCCCGTCACGCCGGTAGAGCCCGTCGACCCGGTCGCCTTGGCGGCGTCGACGAGGCCGGCGCCGAAGTAGCGCCGATCGCTCCTGCCGGGTCCGAGCAGGGTCGCCGTGTCCTGCAGGCGGGCGGTGATCGCCGCAACGCTCGGGTGTTGCCCGATCACGCCGCTGGCGATGATCAGGGCGGCGGTTGCGCTGACGGCCGGCGCCGCCATTGAGGTGCCGTAATAGCCAGCCGGCAGTCCGAACACGCGCACGCTCGGCGACTCCACGTCGGCGAAGGTCTCCTGGTAGATGTCGCCATCCTGCGTGGCGCTCGAGTGGCAGTCGGCGTCGTTGTGCGGCAGCGACGAGTCGGGACCGCCGCCGGGTGCCACCAGCGTCAGGTTGGCGCCGTAGTTGGAGTAGTCGCCCAGGCATCCGTCCTCGGTCGTTGCGCCGACCGAAACCACCCACCTGGCCTTCGCCGGGTATGACAGCTGGTCGCTCTGCTCGTTGCCTGAGGCGGCGACGACGAGGACATTCTTGCGGTGGGCATAGTTGAGCGCGTCTATGAGCTCCGGGATCGAGCTTGGCTTCACAGTTCCGGCCGTGAACTCGAGGCTCAGATTGAGGATCTGGGCATGGTGATTCACTGCGTAGTAGACCCCCTTCGCGATTGCTGACGCGTTCCCGTCGCCCTGCGAGTCGAGCACCCGCACCGGCATCAGCCGCACACCGTAGGCCAGTCCTGTGACGCCGATCCCGTTGTTGGTCGCCTCCGCGATCGTGCCGGCGACCTGAGTGCCGTGGCCGTTGTGGTCCTCGGGATAGGGCGAGTGCGACACGAAGTCATAGCCCTTTACGAACTCGCCGGCCCGGAAGTCCGGAGAGTGGACGAAGTGCCCGTGGTCGGCGTAGGCCACGCCGGTGTCGAGCACGGCAACGATCACGCCGGCGCCGCCCGGATGGCCCGCGGCGGCGACGTTGGCCCACGCCTGCAGCGCGTTGACGCCGAACTGGCCGACGAAGTTCCACTGCAGCTGCTCCCATCCGCCGGGTTTGCCCGATGTGCCCGGGTCGTTGGGGACGAACGGCTTCTGCGCCTGCGCCGCGTGGGCGATGTAGTCGGGCACGGCCCAGGCGATCGCCCGCCGCCCGCGCAGTCGGGCGAGTGCGCTGGGGACGCTGAGGCCGTGGCGCAGCGCGACGGTGGAGAACGGGGCAAGCGGCGTGCTCGGGCGCTCGACGCCGGTACGAGCGAGCGCCGAGCGGGTTGCCGCGCGCGTGGTGCCGGGCCTGAAGCCGACCACGACCTCGCCCTGGGCGTAAGGCGCTGTGGCCCGCGGCTGTGGGACCGCGATCGACGGCGTCGGCGTGGTCGCGCCGCCGCCGAGTGCGATCGCGCCGAGCGCGACCGCTCCGAGGAGCGCTCTAGTGGACCAGCCGGGAAGAGCAGGGCGATGGAACATTTGTCGCGCTCAGCCGAGGGCGCAGTCGACCACGAGCCCGCTAAGCGTAACGTTGCACACCGGCGGCCCGCGAAGGTCCCGGTCCTGCTTAGCTGGTCGGGTGCTGGACGCAGACATCGCGCTCGATGAGCATTTCATGCGGCTTGCCCTGCGCGAGGCCGAGCGCGCGCTCGAGCACGATGACGTCCCCGTCGGCGCCGTCGTCGTTGACGACGGCGAGGTCGCCGCACTTGGACACAACGAGCGTGAGCTGCGCCAGGATCCCACCGCCCATGCGGAGGTCTTGGCGATCCGCGAAGCCTCCCGAGCGCTCGGTCGCTGGCGGTTGCTCGGCTGCGTGCTCTACGTCACCCTCGAGCCGTGCGCGATGTGCGCCGGGGCGATCGTGCTTGCGCGCCTGCCGCGCGTGGTCTACGGCGCCGGCGATCCCAAGGCCGGCGCCGCCGGCAGCGTGCTCGACGTGCTCGGCGAGCCAAGTCTGAACCATCGCCCACAGGTCGATGCGGGGCTCTTCGCGGCGGAGTCCGCGGCGCTGCTGCGCGACTTTTTCGGCGAGCGGCGCTGAGCGCGGCGGGCCGGAGAGCGTGCGGCGCGATCGCCGCGGCGTCACAGCTCGGGGACGAAGCTGGAGCGCGCTCGGGTGCGCCGCCCGCGACGGACGTGCGATCGTTTAGCCTGCAGCCGTCATCCGGAGGGGTGGCAGAGCGGTTGAATGCGGCGGTCTCGAAAACCGTTGTACCGGTTTCCGGTACCGGGGGTTCGAATCCCCCCCTTTCCGCAAAGAAGTTTTTTTTAGTAAGTTTGTATAGATAAAGGAAAGTAAGCAGAGCGTCCCGCAAG
>PMKB01000253.1 GCA_003157595.1 Solirubrobacterales bacterium | reverse complement strand
ATGCCATGGAGAGGATTTAGAACCAGCTGCTTAGCAGGCAAAACCCGCCAAGCCCTCTATCGTACTCGAACCGTTGACCCCTTCCATACCATGAAACGTTGGGGCCGCCGCCAGCGCCTACGTAAGCCCATTATCGCCTGCAATACCGAGCTTCTCGGGGATCGACGATGCTGGTGCAAATAGGCGCAGATACGCGCAACGACTGACTCCAAATGGCTACCAGATCCGGTAGCAGATCCGGGCGGTCCGTGCCGCGTAAGCGTCCTGCAGCATGTTGGAGACCGCCGTCGCGCGATAGGGACAAGTGTCCGGACGTCCGGGGCTCCGCCTAACGTCGTGCCGGATGGACAGCTTCGATCCGATCCCATGGGTGAGCCGGTGCAGCACGCACGTCGTGCGTGGCAACAGATGAGGCCCAGCAGCGGTATGCGCCGATGGCTGTCTTTCGGTCCGGGCGTGAGT
The DNA here is from genome assembly GCA_003157595.1 of Solirubrobacterales bacterium. Classification (GTDB taxonomy): domain Bacteria; phylum Actinomycetota; class Thermoleophilia; order Solirubrobacterales; family Solirubrobacteraceae; genus Palsa-513. The sequence continues at coordinate 4,548 of PMKB01000253.1, read as the reverse complement.
CCGTCATAGCTACCTTTCGCGCCGTGACCAACGAACAGCTCTCGGCAAGCGCAACGCCCGACACGCCATCGAACACCGCCATGAAGCGGGTTCGTTGGTATCAGCGGCCCACGGTGGGCGAACTCAGACAGCAAGCCGAGGGGGACGCCGATCGCGAGTTCACGCGAAATGAGACGAGCGCGAGAACAACGAGACGCGGTTGCCAGACTCGGAGGCAATTCACTTGGGCCGGCTTGTCCTCGCCGAGGCCTTCACTCCTTCGACTGTTTCAGCGCTCTATCAGTCGCTTGAGCGTTGGCCGACAGGACGTGGCGACCAAAAGCAAGAGCGACTCGAGCCGTTAGCGCGGAGCCGTAGCGGAGATGGTGGCGGATGCCAAAGCCTCGGTGTGGTGCGACCTCCTGGGACGTTTGTGCTAGTGGACGGCCACCCTGACCCGGACCTGCCGTCCGGCGTGGATGCGGTCTGGCTTCAGGTGAGCTACGTCACGCCAGCCCTAGCGATGGTCGTTGCGACCTTCACGCTGAAAGAAGAGGCACGTGACCTTTCGCGCTTGCTGCGGCAGGATTACCACACGAAATACTTCGACGGGTCGCTTCCGCATAAGAGCGAGCCAGCGCTCTCAACACGATCGCAAACGACGTCGCCCCTGCATCGACCGCCCCCATGCTCCTCTCTCCTAGGCGGCTCGCCCTTCCGATGTGCGCGATCATCTGCGCGGTCGAGGCGGCCCCCTCCTCGGCGGCAGCGGCGGCGGCCAGCAGAGCCTTCGCCGCTGGTCGCTGGAGGCTCGCACATTCCTCCGCCGCTTCCCTCGCCGGCGCGATCGCATCGACAATCGTCTTGTCGCCGCGCTTGGCGCCACCGAACCCGGTGACGGCGTCTTCTGCTGCACGCAGCAGGTGCGCGAGCTGCGCTGCAGAAAAAGGCGCCCCGTCCGTCGAAGCCGCCTTCCCGACAGCGTCGACCAGCACGTAGGAGAGCGCCCCCATTGCACCGCCAACGGCGCGGAACTGGTTTGCGACGACGGTAACGAGGCCAGAGAGATCAACAGGCGATCGCTCCTCGATGGCGCTGCGGATTCCCTTGGCGGCCATCGCCATCGCCAGGCCGTGATCGCCGTCACCGATAGCGCCATCGAGCCGGCACAGCTCGTCGCTTGCCGACTCCAGCGCATCTGCCGCCGAGAGCACGGCATGCTGCGCGAGTCTCAGATCAGTTTCGCTCATCGAACAAAAGCCACGGTCTTGGCAGGCGCGTCGAGCAGCCCGAGCAGCTCGTCGTCGAGCAGGGTGATAGTGGCCGAGAGACCGGCCATTTGAAGTGTCGTGATGAACTCGCCGACGTAGGAGCGCTCGATCGTGATTCCACGCTCGGCCAGCAAGTCGCGAACGCCGCGATAGACCAAGTACTGCTCGACCAGCGGTGTGGCTCCGAGCCCATTGATGAGAACGGCAACGCGCGATCCGGCCGGACATTCGAGATCGTCCAGTGTCCGGGTTGCGAGCAGTCGCCCGACTTCGTCGGCGGACCGAAGAGGCTCGCGACTCACGCCGGGCTCGCCGTGTACGCCGAGCCCGACTTCCATCTCGTCCGGCCCGCACTCGAAGATCGGTTGCGAGGCCCCGGGAAGCTCGGCGCCGGTGAGGGCAACGCCCATGCTGCGGGTGTGCGCAACGGCCTTTCGCGCAACTCGCTCCACCTCGTCGAGCGTCATGCCGGCCTCGGCGGCGGCTCCGGTGGCCTTGAAAACGATGATGTCGCCGGCGATGCCGCGGCGCTTGTCCATCTCGTCCTTCGGCGCCGAGGCGACATCGTCCGAGATGAACACTGCACGTACGTCGATCTGCTCGTCCGCCGCTCGCTGGATCGCCAGCCGACAGTTCAGGATGTCCCCCGAGTAGTTGCCGTAGAGGAGCACGACTCCACGCCCGTGGCTTGCGCGTCGGATCCCCTCGAGGATGATGTCGGGCGAGGGGGCCGCGAAGATGTTTCCTGCCGCTGCGGTGTCGGCCATTCCAACCCCCACGTACCCGAACATCGCCGGCTCGTGGCCCGATCCACCGCCTATCGCCACTCCCACCTTGGCGGTGGCGGCCTCGGCGCGCTCGACGACTCGGGTGGAAGCGATCGCCAAGACGTCGCGATGGGCAGAGACGATGGCGTCAAGCATCTCGTCCACGACCGCGGCGGGATCGTTGATGAGCTTCTTTACCTTCGCAGTCCCGCTTGTCTCGCTCGTGGTTCGTTCACTCCGACGATCAACTTGGGGAATCGCTTCAGAGGAGACTACCGCTGGACCAATGGCGCTTTCAAGCGGCTCAAGGCCGAGCCCTCCGGGCCCGGCGGGAAGGGGCCGTCGGTTCGAGTCCGATAGAGGGCCTGGGGCGGATGAAGCCTGGACTCAGGCCCCGGTTTTGGAGGCGATCGACCGCTCTCAGAGCCCCAAACGCAGTTTGGTAGCTACTTTGGGGTCACCACTAGTGCTGGCGACGAGATACAGGCGGTTGACGAGCAGGCAGCTGCTCTGATCCCGGGTGCTCGACTGCGCTGGCTCGACGGCGTCGCGCACGTCCCCCACCTCGAGGGTGACCCCACGACACTGGAAGAGATCGCAGCCTTCGTCGACGCGCTCTCCTAGCCACGTCACACGTACAAGGCGCCGCTCGCCGATGCGGCCGTGAGAACACCGCCTTACGAGCAGACATGCTGACTCTCGCTTTCACGGGCGGTCTCAGGTGATCGGTGCACCACCTGAACATCCGGGCAGCCTGCTTGGCTGCTCGGCGAGCCAAGGTGGTGGATGTGATGAGCCGTTCTCTAACGCAGGAGCAGAAGGAACGGGTGTGGCAGTTGTGGGCGGAGGGCCGCTCGCCCCGAGCGATCGGGCGCGAGGTGGGGTTCTGGGCCCAGGGCGTTCGTAACTTCGTCGGCCATACGGGCGGCGTGCGCCCGCCAAAGCGCCGGCGCTCTGAGCACTGCCTCTCGAAGGCTGAGCGCGAGGAGATCTCTCGCGGCCTCGCTTGCGGCGAGGGCTTCCGGGCGATCGGGAGGGCGATCTCTCGCCCTCACACGACGGTCTCGCGAGAGGTAAACAGAAACGGCGGCCCCCAGTGCTACCGAGCGCAGGCAGCGGATGAGGCCGCTTGGGGCCGGGCCCGACGGCCGAAGCCCGCAAAGCTTCACCTCAACCCCAAGCTGCGGGCCGTCGTCGAGGAGAAGCTCTGCCTTAAGTGGTCGCCCCAGCAGATCTCTAGGTGGTTGCGCCGCACCTACCCTGATCATGAAGCGATGCAGGTCTCCCACGAGACGATCTACCTTTCGCTCTTCGTCCAGGGTCGCGGCGCCCTACGCCGCGAGCTCGCGGCCTGCCTGAGACGCGGCCGTCATACGCGCCACCCGCGAGCCCAGCGCCCAAAGCACCAAGGCCAGGGCAAGATCCCCGGCCGCGTGATGATCTCTGAGCGCCCCGCCGAGGTCGAAGACCGCGCCGTCCCCGGCCACTGGGAAGGGGATCTCCTGCTCGGCAAACTCCCCACAGGAATAGCGACCTTGGTCGAGCGCTCCACCCGCTACTGCCAGCTCGTTGAGTTGCCCGAGGGCCACAGTGCCGAAGCGGTCCGCGACGCTTTGGTCAAGAGCATCGGCTCGCTGCCCAAGCAGTTGCGCCGCTCGTTGACCTGGGACCAGGGCAAGGAGATGCTGGAGCACGTCCAATTCACGATCGACAGCGGCGTCCAGGTCTACTTCTGTGATCCCAAGAGCCCCTGGCAGCGGGGCAGCAACGAGAACACCAACGGTCTCCTGCGCCAATACTTCCCCAGGCGCTCAGACATGGGCTCACTCACCCAGGAGCGCCTCGACGCCGTTGCAGCTGAGCTCAACGGTCGACCGCGGCAGACGCTCGACTGGATGTCGCCGGGCGAGCGGCTCGCGCAGCTGCTGAGCGAGACGCCCGCGCAGGGCTGACCCGCACACGCTGCCCCTCCAAACCGATCGCCGGCCGAGGATGGGACCCCCGGCTGAGACCGCGCGGTGACCGTCGCTGCTGCGCCTCGGCCTACGGCCTCGCCTCCGCAGCGACGGTCACTACCTCACCTCGCCGCTCGACGTGAGAACCTTCAGACATCCGGGGTGGTGCGTTGACCCCTTGAGGTCGCACCCACGACCGAGCGCCTGCGTCGATCCTGCTTCTGGCGAGATGCGAGACTGGCCGTTGCCTACGGTACCGCCACCTGGATTCGTCTCGGGGCGTGTACGCGGAGCCGGTACGGTGTCGTGACTCCCTCTGTCCGACACCTGCAGTCTGATGGCCGAGCGGTCTGATTCTCAGTTCAGCGGCAACGAGGAACAAGTCGCCGCTAGGCGGCAGAGCGGTCGGTCAACGGTCGGCGCCGCAACTCGGAGCGCTGGAGTGCCGGCGGCAGGTAGGCGGATTGGTCGGGTGCGCCGACGTCGGTGCCGGGGGGGGACGATCTCGTCGATCCGGTCGAGGATGTCGTCGGACAGCGTGACGTCGAGACTGGCGAGCAGGTCGTCGAGCTGTTC
>PMKB01000265.1 GCA_003157595.1 Solirubrobacterales bacterium | reverse complement strand
GCAGCGCGACCGCGAGCATCGCCGCCGGCAGACCGTGCCGCAGCATCGCTGCGGACCGCCCGCCTAGCGCTCGACCCCGACCAAACCCCACGTGATCGCTCGCTCGGCGAGCTGCGCGCGTTTCTGGTTCTGCGGCAGGCGTGCGACGCCGAACAGCTGATACATCGCGCGCAGGTTCGCCTTGACGGCATCGACACTGAGGAAGAGCTCCTCGCTGATCTGCAGGTTGCTGGCCGGCGAGGCGAGGTGCAGCGATCCTGCGTATGGGCGGCAGAGCGCACCCAGCACGCGGCGCTGGCTGTCGCTGAGCTGCTCGAGCGTCACGCCTACGGACCCGCGCAGCGTCGGCGCCGGCGCTGCTCGCGGGTTGCGGAAGAGCACGACCGTCGCACCGACCCGGATCGCGTCGCCGTCGGTGAGGCGACGGCGACCCGCGATGCGCTGCCCGTTGACGAACGTGCCGTTGCTCGAGAGACCGTCATCGTGAACGATCCACTCCCCCGCGGCGCACTCGATCTCCGCGTGCAGGCGGGAGACCTCGCCGTCCCAGGAGATCGCGACGTCGGCGCGATCGCTTCGCCCCACAGTGACACGCGGCTTGGCCTCTCCGTCGAGTGAGACGATGCGCTGCTGCTCGGCGTCGTCGCGCAGCACGAGAAACGCTCGCCCGGTGCGCTCGGCGGACAGGCGCTCCTTCACCTCACCCCCGGAGCGAACCGCAGACGACGACTCTGTGTCGCTCTGCCCGTTGCGCGGTGACGCGGTCACGACGTGAGCGAGTGTAGTGGCTGCGCCCGTGTCGTCCAGTGGCTCAGCGCGCAGCGGTGAGGTAATGGTGGCCGGCGGTCAGGACGAAAGTGCGGTGGCGCACCCGATCGGTCACGGTGACCCGCCCCACGGTGACGGCGATCAGAGTGCCGTCGCAGCGATCCGCGGTTCGCCACCTCGTTCCCTGGTCGGCCGCCGTGGCGTAGTGCCCGCGCGTCGAGAACTGGCCGTGGGCGTTGCCGAACACCTGGTTGACGACCTTCTTGGACTTCGCGGACTTCTTCTTTTTCCTCTTCGCCGCAGCGGTTGCGGCCTGGGCGACCGGCGTGGCGACGCAGGCCTTGAAGCTGCTCGCGAGCACAAGGACTGTGACTTTCCCCCCACGCGGCTGGGTCACCGTGAAATCGCCGCCGGAGAACAGGCCACTCGCCAGCTGACCGGGGGTGCTCGCGGTCGCGCTCTGGATCAGCACCGTGCCGTGGAGCGCGTCGACCGTCGCACCGAGCGGGATCAGCTCGCCGGTGGTGAGGCTGACGAAATGGTGCTTGCCGTGCAGCTCGACCAGCACGTGACCTGAGGTCGTGGTCAGACCGACGTCGGTGTTGAGCGCCGGTTGCAGCGTCGAACCGGTCGTGAACGTCTGATCAGGCGTGACGGCAACGCAGCTCGACGCCGCGCAATCGCCCGAGGAGAGGCGGTAGTGGTAGGTGGTGTAGGGCACAAGGCCGCTCAGCGTCGCGCTGACGCTGACACCGGCGGGCGTGACGGTGGCCGTCGCGGACGGCGTCGAGGAGCCGTAGGCGGTGGTCGTGCCGTACTGGAAGCTGTAGCTGACCGGCGTTGACGGGCTGCCGGCCGGTTCGGAGATCGTGCCCGTGAGCGTCGCGCCGGACGTGCTGATGCCCGAGACGGCGAGCAGCTCCGGAGTCAGTGCCGGAGGTGCAGCCGTTGAAGTCGATGTCGACGTGGTCGTCGTGCTCGTTGTGCTCGTCGGCGGCGTGGTGGTGACCGGCGGCGTCAGCGGCACGTTGTCGATCGTGTTGGCGGTCTGGTCGGTCAGCCACAGCGAGTCGGCGCCGCCGGGGTCCTTGATGATCGAGCTGATCGTGTCGGCTGTCGGCACGATCCCCGGGTATGTGATGAACCCGGTGGCCGGCGTGGAAGCGGTGGCCGGCGCAAACGCGGTCAGACCGCCGTCGGTGCCGGGCAAATCGGGCATCCAAAGCTGGCTGTCGCGGCCGACGGCGAGGACGTCGGGGTTCACGCTCGACTTGAGCGGCAGTTTGAATTCGGTGACGGTGCCGGTCGGTGTGATCTGCAACAGACCGGACGGGCTGAGCGCGACCGCGGCCAGACCGAGACGAAGGCTCCCGCTCAGGCCGGGGACGGAGTTGTAGTTGGGCTGGCTGACGCCGACCCAGAGATTGTTGTCGGGACCGAGCACGATGTTGCCCAGTGTGCCGTTGACGGTGCTCGGCAGCTGGTGCTGGGTGACCTCGCCGGATGCTGTGATCGAGCCGACCTCCTCGAGCCCGGGCTCGGTGAACCACATCGTCGTTCCGTCGGGGCCGCGCGTGATCGACTCGGGAGCGGTCGGAAGCGGCTGCTGGTCGCCCGGGAAGATTTCGGTTGCGGGCGGCGTCGCTGCCGGGACGACCTCGCCGATCTCGTCGTCCTGCGGGTGCGTGATCCACAGATCGCCAGTTGAGTCCGCGGCCAGCCCGGCGATCGCCGGAGGAACAAGTCTGGCCTCGAAGGTGACGACCCCAGCCGTGGTCATCGAATACAGGGCCGAGAGGTCGACGTCGGTGTCGGTGAACCAGAGGTCCCCCCCGGCCTCCGTCATCGCGACCGGCCGATACGTGAGCGGTGGCGACGGATACTCGACCACCTTGCCGGATGCGACGGTGCCGACGCGGTAGCCGCCATTGGAGTCGCGCGTCTCAATGAACCACGGGTGCCCGTCCGGTCCGGCGGTCAGGGCCGTCGCCCCCGCCGCGCCGGTCGGTCCGGTCACGCCCGTTGCGCCGGTCGGGATCGAATAAATCGTCACCGTCCCCGCCCCGGTCGGCGGGTCCGCCAGGGCGAGCGCGACCCAGCCGAGGATCGCCGTGCAGGCGACCGCGAGGGCGATCGCCGAGCTGCGCCTCATCGGGCCGTCACCTGCGCGGCTTCGCCGCGCGCCTCAACCAGGTCACCGTCGTGCAACTGGCGGCCGCGCCGAGTCTCGGGGACCCCGTTGACGTGGACAACCTCGGCGAGCAGCAGCGCTTTGCTGTCGCCGCCGGACTCGGCGATGCCGCTGAGCTTGAGCAGCTGGCCGAGACGGATCGTCTCGCCGGTGATCTGAATTTCCTGAATCGGAGCCACGGAAGGATCTTGACGAAATCTCCACGGCGCCACCGCACATCTTGATGCGGCCTACATGGAGTCGGACCTACGCTCGTTCCAATGCCTGGCGACATCATCGCAATCGTCCTCGGAATCGTCGCGTTCGCGGTGTTGTACCTGATGATCGAAGCGATCGACCGGGTATGACGACGCTCGGCTACTTCGTTGCGCACATGAGCGCCGCCGACTTCTTCGGCCTGGTCGTCTCGGTGCTGATCTGCATCTACCTCGGCTACGCGCTGGTTCGTGGGGAGAAGTTCTAGCCGATGACCGTTAACGGCTGGCTGCAGATCCTCGCGTTCTGCGCCGCTCTGATCATCCTCTCGCCGATCCTCGGCCGCTACATGGCCAAGGTCTACACCGGCGAGCGCGTCTTCCTGACGCCCGTCTTCGGGGGCTTCGAGCGCCTGCTCTACCGCTGCCTCCGCGTCGACCCCAAGCGCGGCCAGGATTGGAAATCCTACGCGCGCAGCCTGATCATCTTCTCGCTCGCCGGCTGGATCATCCTCTATGTGGTCCTGCGCACGGCGAGCATTCAGCCGTGGAACGACTACGGCGGAGTCACGTTCCACGCGGCGCCGTGGGACGTGACCTTCAACACGGTCTCCTCGTTCCTGACCAACACCAACTGGCAGTACTACGGCGGCGAGACGACGCTGACCTACTTCAGCCAGATGGTCGGCCTGACGGTGCAGAACTTCGCCTCGGCGGCCGTCGGCATCGTCACCGCCGTCGCACTGGTGCGCGCGATCGCAAGCCGCAGCGGCAAGAGCCTCGGCAATTTCTACGAGGACTTCGTCAAGACGATCCTCTACGTGCTGGCGCCGATCGCCTTCGTCAGCGCCCTGGTGCTGGTCTCACAGGGGTCGATTCAGAACCTCTCCCATTACGTCTCGGCGCACGGGATCAGCGGCCTCGCGCAGACGATCGCGATGGGGCCGGTCGCCTCGCAGGAGGCGATCAAGCTGCTCGGAACCAACGGCGGCGGCTTCTTCAACGTCAACTCCGCCCACCCGTTCGAGAACCCCAACGGCTTCACGAACTTCTACGAGATGCTGATCGTGCTGATCATCCCGGCGTCGCTCGTGTTCATGTACGGCCGCATGGTCGGCTCGCGGCGTCAGGCGCTCGCGATCTTCGCGGCGATGTTCGTGATGTTCATCGGCGGCGTGACGGTCGCCTACGCCGCGGAGGCCCACGGCTCAGCGGCGCAGCACGCCGCCGGCCTGCACACCCAGGTGATCGCGAACTCGACCGGCGGCAACCTGGAGGGCAAGGAGCAGCGCTTCGGCGTCGCGGGCTCCGCCATCTTCGATGTCGTCACGACCGTGACCTCGTGCGGTGCCGTCAACAGCTCACTCGAATCGTTCACCGGGCTCGGCGGCGCGATCCCGTTCGCGAACCTCTCCGCCAGCGAGGTGATCTTCGGCGGCGTCGGCACCGGCCTGTACTCGATCCTGCTCTACGTACTGCTCGCAGTCTTCATCGGCGGCCTGATGGTCGGGCGAACGCCGGAGTACCTGGGCAAGAAGATCGAGGCCAAGGAGATCAAGCTCGTCGCGCTCGGCCTGCTGATCACGCCGCTGACGGCGCTGTTCTCAACCGCGCTGGCGACCGCCAGCGCCGCCGGCCGCGCCTCGATCTTCAACGGCGGCCCGCAGGGCTTCTCCGAGACTTTCTACGCCTACCTCTCGCAGGCCAACAACAACGGCTCGGCGTTCGCCGGATACACCGGCTTGATTCAGCCCGCGGCAGGCAACGCCGGCGCCCACGGCGTGACCTTCGCCGACCTGCTCGGCGGCTTCACGATGCTGTTCGCGCGCTATGCGCCGATCCTCTTCGCGCTCGCCGTGGCCGGCGCGCTGGTCGGCAAGCGCGTCAGCCCGGTCGGGCTCGGCACGATGCGCACCGACAACCCGACCTTCGTCGTCCTCCTGATCGGCGTGATCGTCCTGGTCGGAGCGCTTACCTTCTTCCCCGCCCTCCTCCTGGGCCCGATCGTCCAGGCACTCACAGGACACCTCTACTGATGCGACGCGACTTCGTCACAGCCTTCATCGCGATGATCGTCTTCACGATCCTCCTGGGGTTCGTCTACCCGATGCTCGTGACCGGCGTCAGCCAGGGCATCTTCCCGGGCAAGGCGAACGGGTCGCTGATCAAGCGCGACGGCGTGGTCGTCGGCTCGGCGCTGATCGGCCAGCAGTTCTACGAGCCCGTGATCGGCAAGAACGGCAAGCAGCTGCTAGTCAAGGGCGTGCCGCAGACGCAGCCCGACCCGCGCTACTTCCAGACGCGCCCGTCCTCCACGAGCGACAACGCCGCAGGCAGCGGCTTCTCGAACCTCGGGCCGAACAACAAGACGACGCTCGTCGCCTTCCAGGGCTACATCCAGACCTACCTCGCCCTCAACAAGGCGCCCAACGGCCAAATGTATGACCCGGCCGTCACGACGGCCGCACAGATCCCAGTCGACGCGGTCGATGACTCCGCCTCGTCGGTGGACCCAAACATCTCTGTCGCCAACGCCAAGATCCAGGCCTACCGCGTCGCCGCGGTCCGCGGCCTGCCGCTGACCACCGTCGATGCCCAGGTCGCGACGTACACGACCGCCCGCAGCCTCGGCTTCCTCGGCGAGCCAGGTGTCAACGTGCTGGAGCTCAACCTCGCCCTCGACCGCCTCTCAGGGAGCAAGTAAACAGATGTCGACGCAACCCGCAACCTCCGAGCGGCGCGCAATCTCGCTGTTCCGGCGTGACATCGTCACGCGCGCGCTGCTCGACAGCCTGGCCAAGCTCGACCCCCGGGTGCAGATCCGCAACCCGGTGATGTTC
>PMKB01000236.1 GCA_003157595.1 Solirubrobacterales bacterium | reverse complement strand
CTCGAACCGTGCGGCACCGACCCGCTCACCGGCTTCTACCGCGACGGGTGCTGCAACACGGGCCCGGAGGACCAAGGCAGCCACACGATCTGCGCGGTCGTGACGGCGGAGTTCCTCGAGCACCAGAGCCACATAGGCAACGACCTCGCCACGCCCGCGCCGCGCTACGGCTTCCCCGGCCTGGTCCCCGGTGACCGCTGGTGCGTGACGGCCGCGAACTGGCTGCGGGCACACGAGGACGGTGCCGCCGCCTACGTCGTGATGGCGTCCACGCACGAGCGAGCGCTCGAGGTCGTTCCCTTCGATGCGCTCGCGGAGCACGCCGTGGACGTCCCGCCCGATGCCGGACCCTTCGCCGGCTGAGCGCCGTCCGCCACCGGACCGAAGCCTGCTCAGCCGCCGCCCAGGACTGACGGGTTCAGCGCCGCGAGCTTCAAGCCCACGACGGTCGCGTAGGGGACCGCCAGCGCCGCGGGCGCGCAGTAGCGCACGAGGTCGAACTCCGGTGTCTGCTCGGGCGGGGCGCAGAGCGTGAAGCCGGCGAGGCCGGCCGGCGTGGCGATCTGCGGCGGATCGTGTTGCAGATCGACGATGTCGATCTCGCGCGTACTCACGGGCTGGCCCTTGGGAAGGTTGTGCAGCGGCGCGTAGATTTCGAGCGCCGGCACGCCGTCGGACGGATTCACGGCGACCACGCGCGGCCCGCGCCTGGCGGGGCCCAGCGCCGCCGCCACCGCGCGCCAGTCGTCGCGCTGGTAGTACGCGTTCCCCTCGACGCCGGCGAAGGCGATGACGCCGATCGCGCAAAGGCCGCCGATCGCTGCCGGACCGAACCGGCTGCGCGCCGCGGCGACGGCGGCGAGCACGACCAGCGGCACCATCGCGGCGATCAGGTTGCGCGTGATCAGGTAGTCGGCGCCAGCCAGCGCCATCAGCACCGGCACGCCGACCGCGACTCCGGCGAGCGCAAGCAGAGTGCGTTCGGAGCGACGCAGCGCCAGCGCCAGCGCCACCGTCAGCGCGGCCGCGACGATCGTCAGCATCACGGCGTGCGGGGTCGCGTAGCCGATCAGGAACTGTTTCGGCACTGCCACGATCCGCTTGCCCAGCCCGGTCGCACTGATGAAGCCGGCGCGGTTTCCGCCGGCCTGCGCGATCGCAAGTGGTGAGAGCGCGGCGGCGACGGCGACTACAGCGACCGCCGACCAGGCCGCCGCTCGCGATGCTCGAGCGTGGCGCCAGAGGAGCCACGCCAGTTCGGGCACGATGATGAAGACGGCGAAGTAGTGGGTGGCCAACGCCAGCGCCGCCGCGATCGCCCAGCCGCGCCAGTCCTCGCGCAGCAGGCACCACACCGAGAGCGCGCACAGCAACACCAGCAGGGCGTACGCGCGCGCCTCCTGGCTGTACCAGATCAGCAGCGGGTTGGTGGCGCAGAGCGCCGCGGCGGCAAGACCTGCGCGGTCGCCCGCCAGGCGCCGGGCGATCAGCGCGAGCGCCACGATCGTGAGCGTCCCGAACAGCGCCGAGAGCGAGCGCAGGCCGGCCTCGCCGGCGCCGAAAATGCGCACCCAGACCCACGCCGACACGTAGTAGAGCGGCGGCGTGGACTCGGAGTGCGGGATTCTCGCCAGCATCGAACCCAGCGACCGGCTAACGAGCTGGTGCGTCACTGCTTCATCGAGCCAGAAGCTCTGCACGCGCAGGGTCGAGAAGCGCAACGCCGCGCCGACGGCGCTCATCCCCGTCAGACCCCAGATCATCCATGCTCGCTGTGGGCGGCGCTCAGCCATCGCCGCGGAAGGTTCCCAGACGGCGCGCGTGTGCCGCGCGACCGCGATGCGCCGGCGGCGCTGACCAGGGTCGCCCGCACGTCCGCGCCGGCTTTGCGATGCTTTCGCGGCCGAGCCCCGACGGGACGACGGAGACGAGAGGCCCGATGCTGCCCGGACTGATGCAGGACGACTTCCAGCTGACCCTGCAGTACGTGCTGCGGCGGATGCGCAGCTTCCCCGACGACGGCCAGGTCGTCACGCTGACCGACGAGGGCACCACGCGCGCGAGCCACGGCCAGGTCGTCGAGCGGGTCGACCGCCTGGCACGCGCGCTGAGCACACTGGGGGTCAAGCGCGGCGAGCGCGTCGGGACCTTCGCCTGGAACTCGCAGCGCCACTTCGAGTGCTACTTCGCGATCCCGTGCGTCGGCGCAGTCCTGCACACGATCAACCTGCGGCTGTTCCCCGAGCAGATCGCCTATGTCATCAACCATGCCGAGGATCGCATCGTCTTCATCGACGATTCGCTCGCGCCGGCGCTGGCGCCGCTCGCGCCGGCACTCGAGCACGTCGAGCACTTCGTCGTGATGGGCGACGGCCCGACCGGCGATCTGCCACGCGTGCTGCGCTACGAGGAGTTGCTCGAGGCGGCCGGACCGGGAGAGGCCGAATATCCGCAGCTCGACGAGCGCGAGGCTTCGGCGCTCTGTTACACCTCGGGCACCACCGGCAACCCCAAGGGTGTGCTCTACTCGCACCGCTCGACGACGCTGCACTCGGCGGCGGTGCTGATGTCAGGGTCACTGGCGATCGGCAGCGAAGACAGCCTCCTGCTGGTCGTGCCGATGTTCCACGTCAACGCCTGGGGGCTGCCCTACGCGGCGGCGCTCAGCGGCGCGACGCTGATCATGCCGGGGCGCCATCTCGGCGCCGAGTCGCTGGCGAAGCTGATCGAGAGCGAGCGCGCCACGGCGATGGCCTGCGTGCCCACGCTCTACGCCGACCTGCTTCGCCACGCCGACGCCCACAAGCCCGACCTGCGCTCGCTGAAGTGCGCCATCTCCGGCGGCGCCGCGATGCCGCGGGCCCTCGCGCAGGCCTTCGAGGAGCGCCACGGCGTCTCGCTGCTGCAGGCCTGGGGGATGACCGAGACCAGCCCGCTGTGCACGGTCGCGCGGGCACCTGCCGGCGCGTCGGGCGAGGAGGAGTGGGCGATCCGCACGACGCAGGGACGGCCCGTGCCGTTCGTCGAGCTGCGGCTGGTCGATGACGCGGGAGAGCAGGTCGCGTGGGACGGAAGCTCGACCGGCGAGATCGAGGTGCGCGGCCCGTGGATCGCGAGCGGCTACTACAAGGAGGATGTGCTCGAGAAGTTTGACGCGGGTTGGCTTCGCACCGGCGACATCGCACACGTCGATCCGGCGGGCTGGGTGTCGATCACCGACCGCTCGAAGGATGTGATCAAGTCGGGCGGCGAGTGGATCTCCTCGGTCGAGCTCGAGAACCAGCTGATGTCGCACCCCGCGGTGCGCGAGGCGGCGGTGATCGCGGCCCCCAACGAGCGCTGGAGCGAGCGTCCGCTGGCCTGCGTCGTCGTGGAGGATGGCGCGCAGGTCAGCGCGGCGGAGCTGGTCGAGTACCTGCGCGGCCGGGTCGCCAAATGGTGGCTGCCGGAGGAGTTCGCGTTCGTGACCGAGGTGCCAAAGACCAGCGTCGGCAAGTTCGACAAGCGCCGGCTGCGCGCGGCGCTCGCGGACGGGCAGCTGGAGGGCCGCACGCGGGTAGCGGATTAGGCGCGCTCGCGGCGGGAGGCGCTGCCCAGCCAGAGTCCTTTGGACTCACCAGCGCAGGAGATCGCATCGAGCGCTTGCTGCCGCCATCCATCTCGATCGCCGCGCGCCGTTGTCGTCTCGTCACGCTGGCCGGCGTGGCGTCCTGGCTGCGCTTTCGCCCGTCGCGGTTGGGCGCCATCGGGACACCCGGTCGCCGAGCTCAAGGGCCACTGCGCAGCACCCAACCAGGTCGACAAGCCCTGCCTGGCGACGTTCAGCCTGAAAACTCCTTAGGGGCTTCGCCGGCACAGCCGGCTGCGCCGGTCGGGCTTGTGGACGTGGCGCGGTTGTGCGCGGCAGCTCAATCGCCGTCGCCGAGCAGCGCCCGCGGCCAGAGGTGTTTGGAGCGAACGACGTTCAGCTGAGCCGCGTAGAGCGTCGCCTGCGCGCCGATGTGCAGCCAGGCGAGCGTGCCGAGCACGATCGCGAACAGGCCGTAGGTGTCGGTCGTGTGCTTCAGCTCGTGCACGACGATGTAGCCGCCCGCGAACTGCAGGATCTGCCACAGGACCGTCGCCATGATCGCGCCGGGCAGGATCTCGCGCACCTTCGCGGGGTATGAGGTCAGCAGCACGAAGACCGCGACGAACAGGGCGAGATCCAGCACCAGCGACACCACCAGCGCGGCCAGCGTGCCCAGCACGCTATGGGCGGAGCCGGCGTCCACCCAGCCGTCGATCACCGTGGCGGCGATGTTGATGGCGCCGAGGATCGCGAGCAGAGCCAGCCCGCGCAGGCGCCAACGCAGCCAGGAGTTGCGATGCGCCGGCGCGATGTCCCACATGCGATCCTGCGCGATCTGCGTCGCGTGCGTCACGCCGAGGCCCGCGAGCAGTGCGGTTATCAGCCCGATCGCCAGCGGCAGCCCGCCGACGTTGAGCGAGTGGAGGTTGTTGCGGATCGTCGTGCCGATGATCGGGAACGACGCGAGCGAGGACGTCTCGATCTGTTGCTGAAGCGTCGTGTTGCCGTGCAGCACGAGCCCGAGCACCGTCACCAGCACGAGCAGCAGCGGGAAAAGCGAGAAGAAGGCGTAGTAGGAGATCAGCCCAGCGAGCTGGCCGCCGTTGTCGTCGCCGAACTTCTTGTAGACCGCGACCGGCAGCGCGGTCGCCGGGTGGCGCTGCTGCGCGCGGTCGACCGCCCGCAGCTTCGCTGCGAACGAACCGCGAAACGTGGTGTCGGCAGGCACGGCGGGGAGGTTATTCCGCATTCGAGACAAGCCAAACGCATAGACTCGCGAGCAACGGATTATGGATAGTTGTTTTCGCGCTGTCCCGGTCGCCACCGGGTCGTCGGAAAAGCCCACGATGGCGCTTACGAGTCGCGATGTGGGTGTGGATCCTGCTGAGCAGGTGGCGAGGATCGCGAGCGCACGGCGCGGCCGGCTGCTTCGCGTCCACCGGCGCCGTCTGCGATGGGAGGACCTCGAGGACTGCTACAGCCAGGCCACGCTGGAGTTGGTTGCCCGCTCGCGGCGCGCGCCGTTCCTATCGAACGAGCACGTTCTGAACGCGCTCGAGCAGAAGTTCCTGAGCAGAATCGAGGA
Source organism: Solirubrobacterales bacterium (assembly GCA_003157595.1). Taxonomy (GTDB): domain Bacteria; phylum Actinomycetota; class Thermoleophilia; order Solirubrobacterales; family Solirubrobacteraceae; genus Palsa-513. The sequence goes on along the minus strand of PMKB01000236.1, from coordinate 1,545 downwards.
CCGCCGACGAGCTATCGGCGGGCGCAGCGCCATCGAGGCTGCGATCGCGCGATCCGTGCCGGTTGACGCTCCCGAGCACGGCGCCGGCGAGTTGGAGGATCGCCGCGCAGCAGTCGAGAGCCAGGTCATCGCCCGCACCGAGCTTCGACTTCTGCGTGAGGTCATTGCCGATCTCAACCGCGACCAGCAATTGGTGCTTGCGAGCCAGGTCTGCGTTGACATGGGGGTCGGCGAGTTCTGTGCCCGCTTCGACTGGTCGGTGGAGAAATACCGCAAGGTCGCTCAGCGTGCTCGCGGGAAGCTGCGCGTGCTGGTCGAGGAATATGAGCGCGGCGATCGGTGCCGCCGCCTGGAGCCGGATCTGCTAGCGATGTCCGCCGGCGCAGCGGACGGCGAGAGTCTGACGCGGGCACGGGCGCACGTGGCGAACTGCCCGGCCTGCTCACGGATGGTTGGCGACCTCGACCGCGCGGCGCGCTCGGTGGCCGCGCTGCTTCCGGCTCCGGGGGCTATCGCGGTGGGCGGCGGTCTGGCCGCGAAGCTGGCCGCGAAGCTGGCTGCGGTGTGGGCAGGCGGGCGCCGGGCTGCGGCGATAGCGCGCCATCCGCTCGCCGAAACGGGGGCCTCCGGCGGCGCCGGAGTCGCGGGCGGCGGGGTGGCCGGCGTCGGCGCGCTGAAGCTTGGGCTGGCAGCCGTGTGTGTCGCGGGAGCCGTCGGGAGCTACGGCGTGTGCGCGCGGCTCGGGGTGCTGCCCGGCGTGGGGGTGCTACATCGCCCTTCGCAGGTCAAATCCACCCACGAGCGTGGCGGCGCGCGCCGAGGTCAGCGGTCTTCCACCCGGCCCGCCACGCCGGCTCACGAATCGTTCGCCCCGACGGTTGTACGGCGGGCACCGGTGGCGCCGACGGTTCGCCACCCCCGCGTCCGCGCGGTCGTTCAGGTCCGCCGCGAGTTCGGCGTTCCGCCGGCGCACGCGGCGTCCAGCGCCAGCGGTGCGCTCAGCCCTGCGCGCGCGAGCGCGGCCGCTGCCAGTTCGGTGACCACCGCGCGTGCGACCAAGGCCCAGGTGAGCCAGACGCAGGCGGAGTTCGGCTTCGAGAAGTAGCAGCGCGGGCGTCGAAGGCGCCTTTCGTCCCCGCCGTTCGTCGTTGCTCGCGACTGCGTCGCAGGACCCGTCGGTCTCCTGGGTGCCGTCGGCCATGCGGAGCAAGCCGGTGCTTGTCAGCCGGCCGGCGCGATGGTGCGAAGCCCGCACAGGCGGGCGGCGGCTCCCTGACGTTCGTCGTAGGTAACAAAGCCTGCGAGGGGGGTGGCGCTGAGCGCCGTGGCGACGTGGATCGCGTCGAGGGCGCGTAGAGCCGGCTCGGCCAGCATCCCGGCCGCGATCAGAATCTCCCGGTCGGTCGCCAGCAGTCCGATGGCGTCGAGCAACTCGCCCGCTCCCTTCAGCAGCCGCTCGAGCGGCAGCGCCGGCTCGCGTGTCGCGGCGCGCCGGATGGCACGCGGTATCTCCGCCAGTACGAGCTCCGAGCTGACGATGTCGGC
>PMKB01000041.1 GCA_003157595.1 Solirubrobacterales bacterium | reverse complement strand
ACGTAGTCGTCGCCGCCGACCGTCAGCCCGGCCACGCGGTCGGCGACCTCGCTCTTGGCGGTGAGGAACAGGATCGGTACGTCGAGGCCGTCCCCCCGGATGCGGCGCGTGACCTCGAGGCCGTCGANNCCCGAGCTCGCGACGTCGACCTCGAAGCCCTCGTAGCGAAGGATGGTCGACACCGAGTCGACGATCGACGCCTCGTCGTCGACGACGAGAATCCTCGATGACGTGCTGGACCCGATGGGCACGGTCTGTTCCTCCCTGTCTTGGTGGACCAATCGTCGCTCTATTGCCTAGCCGCCTGCTGATAGCCGGCTGAGAGCTTGCTGAGAACTCTGCCGCTGGAGGTGGTGCGCAGGGCGTGGCGCGCCGAGGCGCCGCGGCCCGTCAGTAGCATCCCCACGGTCAGCAACCGGCCCAGTTCGAGTCAGACCAGGAGGAGCAATGCCCGCAGAAGCCAGCGCCGAATGGAAGGGCGACCTCAAGTCAGGTACCGGCACGTTTATCGCCGGCGAGACGATAAGGGGCGAGTTCTCGTACAAGTCGCGCTTCGAGGACGGCCCCGGCGCCAACCCCGAGCAGCTGATCGCCGCGGCGCACGCCGCATGCTTCTCGATGGCACTCTCGAACATGCTTGCGGAGGCGGGCACGCCCCCACAGTCGGTCAGGACCGAGGCGGTCGTGACCCTGCGCCCGCTCGACGGCGCGCCGACGATCACCTCGATCGCGCTGCACACCGTCGGCGTCGTGGCGGGCATCGACGATGCCGCCTTCCGCGAGTTCGCAGCGAAAGCCAAGGTCGGCTGTGTCCTCAGCCGGGCGCTCGCCGCCGTGCCAGAGATCACGCTCGAGGCGACGCTCGAAGGCTGAGCAGCGGCAGCGGTCCCCGCCGCGGCCGCGCTCGTCACGCACGTAGGGGCCGGCGCGCTCCGATCCTCCTGCCAGACTGCCGGGAGTGATCCCCCGCGCCCAGGCCCTCGAAGCGCTCACGCGCGAACGCTTCGACATCGCCGTGATCGGCGGCGGCATCACGGGAGCCGGAGTCGCGCTGGACGCCGCCAGCCGCGGCTACAGCGTCGCGCTGCTCGAGCGCGCCGACTACGCGTCGGGAACGTCGAGCCGCTCGAGCAAGCTGGTTCACGGCGGCCTGCGCTACCTGCAGCATTTCGACCTCGGCCTGGTTCGCGAGGCGCTGCTCGAGCGGCAGTTGATGGTTGCGCTGGCGCCGCACCTGGTTCGCCCGCTGGCGATTGTCGTGCCGGCCTTCGACGGCGCGCGACTGGACCGGCTGGTCGGCGTCGGGCTGAATCTCTACGACGTGATGTCGGTGGAGCGCCTGCGCGGCCGGCGAGGATCGGCGGAGGGCTGGAGCCCCGACCGCCACCGCGTGATCAGCGGCGAGGAGGTGGCGGAGCTGCTGCCGGCGCTCGCTGGGCGCCAACCCACCTCGGGCTACCTGTTCTATGACTGCCAGACCGATGATGTGCGCCTAGTGCTGACGGTGCTGGCCGAAGCCGAGCGGTTCGGCGCGGTCTGCGCCAACGCCCTGGCGGTTGAGGAGCTGATCGCGAAGGACGGCCGCTCGGCCGGCGTGCGCGCCCGCGACGGGCGCAGCGGGGAGACGTTGGTCGTGCACGCCACGCACGTGGTCAACGCGACCGGCGTGTGGGCCGACCGCCTGCGCCCGGACGAGCTGCACGACGAGGCCGAGGTGCCCCAGATCCGCCCGAGCCGCGGCACGCACATCATCTTCGAGCACGCCGATTTGCCGCTGCGGGCCGGCGCGATCGTGCCGGCGGGGGGAGGGCGCACGATCTTTGCGCTGCCGTGGCTCGGCCGCACGCTGGTCGGCACGACCGACAACGATTACGACGGGCCGCTCGAGCACGTGGCGCCCGATGAGGGCGACATCTCGTACCTGCTCGGAGCGGTCAACGGGTTCTTCGGCACAGACCTTGCGCGCGAGCAGATCGCCGGCGCGTTCGCGGGCGTGCGGCCGCTGATCTCGAGCACCGACTCCAAGTCCTCGGTCGACATCTCGCGCAAGGCGGAGCTGTATGAGACCTCGAGCGGGATGGTCACGATCACCGGCGGCAAGCTGACCACGTGGCGGCGGATGGCGAAGCTGACCGTCGACCGGATCGTGGAGTCAGACGCACGCGACGCGCCGTGTCGCACGCACGAGATCCCGCTCGGCCAAGCTGTGGATCCCGGCGAGCTGGAGCGCTTGCCCGGCCTCTGTGCCGGCGCCTACGACGCGCTGGCGGCCCGCTACGGCCACCGGGCCCACGATGTCCTGGCGATCGCTGCGGCGACGCCGTCGCTTGCCGCACCGATCGTCGCCGGGCTCCCTGACCTGCTCGCCGAGGCGGTCTACGGCGCGCGCCATGAGCAGGCGGGGACGATCGGCGACGTGCTGTTGCGCCGCACCCGCGTGGGCGTGCTCGCGGCGCGCCAGGCGATCGCCGACGACACGCTCGAGCGCGTCGCGGCCGCGCTCGCCGGCGAATGCGGGTGGGATGAGACACGCCAGGCGGCCCAGATCGCCGGCTTTCGCGCCGAGGCCGCGGCCGAGGGCATCGCGGTGGCGGCGTGAGTACCCGGCCGCCAACGGCCGGCGCGGCGAGGATCGCGTGAGCGTGCTGCTTCGCACCTGTGGCGAGACGCACACGCTCGGCGCGCGGCCGTGGCTGATGGGGATCGTCAACGCGACGCCCGACAGCTTCTCCGACGCGGGCCGCCACCCGACGCTCGACTCGCGGGTGGCGCTGGGTGCGCAGCTGGCCGGCGCCGGAGCGCGCGTGATCGACGTCGGCGGCGAGTCGGGCGTCACCAACCGCCCGCCCGTCGAGCCGGCGGAGGAGATCGAGCGCGTCG